>JAYRXB010000200.1:0-5874 GCA_041917735.1 Cyclobacteriaceae bacterium | reverse complement strand
GATCATGTACAGACCGATGGCAATGATGATCGAAGGCCAGAAATACCGGGCGATGTCCAGGTCGAGGTAGTCGAACACGTCGTCGGCGAGAAACACTGCACCGACAACAACGACGGCCATCCATCCGCCGGGCCTGAAGTTATCGCGACCCCCGATGTACATGCCAACGACCACGAGGATCATGGGCCAACTGAAGAGCCAATACGGCAGGTCGAGTCCGGCCTGTCGGGCCAGGATAGCAAGACCAACCATGAGTATTACGATACCGCCGATAACTCTCCCGGAGTTATGCCGATTGCGGTTATCCTGTTTGTTGTTGGGGTTAACAGTTTCCATTTGCTGAATTTTATTCAAAGAAACGCCCTTTTCTGCCCCCCGGACAGGGTTGTTAGGCAGAGAAGGGCGTTGTGTCGGCGAATGCCGGAGGGGAGTCGGCGAACTCCCGAAGTCCTTTACAGCGTCATCAGGATAATGGCGGCAATCACGAGGTTGAGCAAGTGGTAGACCGTATTGATGGCAAAGAGTTTCCAGGAGTGGTTCTCCCAGGCTACCCGGCCCAGGTCGCCCGGCAGGAAGAAGCCGAGCCAGGTAAATCCGGCGGCATTCAAGACGCTTTCGGTCATGCCCATCTTGTCCATGCCCGGTACAAAACTCCAGGCGGCGTTATTGTTGGCAAAAACAAAAGCCATGAAGAAATTTCCAATCAGCATGAATGCCATGCCTTTGATCATGGCACTGGCCGGTGGTTTCACCGACATATCGTGTTTCATTTCCGTCCCCCAGGCTTTGCCGAACAGGACGGTATACCAGAGAAATCCGAAAACGAAGGTGGCCACGACGGTTACCAGGATAGCCGTCATACTGATGGGTAATTCTTCCATGAGGGTTGGGGTTTGGTGTGGAGGAAAAGTTATGCAAAAAACAGCAACCCCCTACTGGTTTTGTGGCTTCAGGTACTTGACGAAGCGCCTGGAATCTTCGATATACCCTAGATTGAGGTAGAATTGATGGGCGCGAATGCGCCGGGCGTTACTGGTCACTTCAATTTTTGCACATCCGCGGGTGCGAAACCACTCTTCCGCGGCAAGCAATAGTTGACGGCCGGCCCCCTTGGAGCGGAATCCATCCTCCACGCAAAAAGAGGAAATCCGACCCATCTTTTCCTTCCAGTGCATCAGGTGAAAACAGTGCAAAGCGATGAAGGCCATGACATGCCCCTCGATCTCCCCCACAAGAACCTGGTAGTCTTCCCCCTGGTGTTGGCTCAGGTTTCGCTTGGTGTCATCGAGGGTGACATCGGGATAACCCAACTGTTCGAGGAGTTGCTGAATGGCCGGCCCATCCAATGACGTGGCTTTCCGGATGATCATAACACTAATTTACGGGTAGTCCCTGACTATATCGATGACGATGCTCAGCCTGTGCGGGCCAAAATCCTGCGCATGATCATACCCCCATACCCGGGTTGATCCTGCAAAGGGCCTCCGGGCCACTCCCTAAATCCCACAAATCCTACAAATCCTGAAAATCCATTCTACCTTTGCCCCCCTATGGCACAGCAAGAAGACAACCTCCTGAAGAACGTAGTATCTCACGCCAAAGAATATGGCTTCATCTTTCCCTCCAGCGAAATCTACGACGGCCTGGGGGCTGTTTACGACTATGGCCAGAATGGCGTAGAGCTCAAGAATAACCTCAAGGAGTACTGGTGGCGTTTCATGACCCAGCTCCACGACAATATCGTGGGTATTGACTCGGCGATTTTCATGCACCCGACCATCTGGAAGGCGTCGGGCCATGTGGATGCATTCAATGATCCGATGGTGGACAACAAAGACTCCAAGAAGCGCTACCGTGCCGATGTCCTTATCGAGGATGCCGTCGAAAAGATGAAGGATAAGGTGGAGAAGGAAGTGGAGAAAGCCGCGAAGCGTTTCGGGGATTCCTTTAACCGCGACATGTTTGTTGCCACCAACCCGCGTGTGGTTGAGTATACGAACAAGATTAAGGATACGAACGAGCGACTGAAGAATGCCATGGCTGCCAGCGATATGGCGGCCATGAAACAGCTCCTGACCGACCTCGAGGTAACGGATCCGATATCCGGCACGCGCAATTGGACAGACGTCCGTCAGTTTAACCTGATGTTTTCCACGGAGATGGGTTCGGTGGCGGAGGAAGCCAACAAGATCTACCTCCGGCCGGAAACAGCACAAGGGATTTTTGTCAACTTTCTCAACGTCCAGAAAACCGGGCGCATGAAGATTCCATTTGGAATTGCGCAGATTGGCAAAGCCTTCCGGAACGAGATTGTGGCCCGGCAGTTCATCTTCCGCATGCGAGAGTTTGAGCAGATGGAGATGCAGTTTTTTGTGAAGCCGGGCGAGGAGATGACCTGGTATGAGTCCTGGAAGGAAAAGCGGATGCGGTGGCATCATGCCATCGGCCTTGGCATTGACAATTACCGCTTTCATGACCATGTCAACCTGGCGCATTACGCGAATGCGGCCTGCGACATTCAGTTCAATTTCCCCATGGGCTTCAAGGAGCTGGAGGGTATTCATTCACGGACGGACTTCGACCTGAAGAGCCACGAAAAGTACTCTGGGAAAAAATTGCAGTACTTTGATACCGAGTCGGGCCAAAGCTACATTCCGTATGTGGTCGAGACATCCATCGGGCTTGACCGCCTTTTCCTCGCTACGCTCTCCAAGTCGTACAAGGAAGAGAAACTGGCCGATGGCAGCGAGCGGGTGGTGTTGTCCATTCCGCCGGCCCTGGCACCCCACAAAGTTGCCGTATTGCCCCTCGTCAAGAAGGACGGCCTGCCGGAAAAAGCGGAGGCAATTCTCCATGACCTTAAGTTTGAGTTCTCTTCGTACTACGAGGACAAAGACACCATCGGCAAGCGTTACCGCCGGATGGATGCCGTAGGCACGCCGTATTGTGTGACGGTAGACCACCAGACACTGGAAGACGACACCGTGACGCTGCGTAACCGCGATACCATGCAACAGGAACGCCTGAAGATCGCTCAACTTCGGGATACCCTGGCATCAAGCTGTTCCATGTTGTCGCTCCTTAAAAAAATCTGATGGTCTTTGTTATCCTGTTGGGAATCCTGGTATTCGGGATGACGGGATACTGGATCTGGACGCACCGTCACATCACCTGGTTGCGGTTCCATTTCTTTCCATTCACGTTCAAGTGGAATGTAAAGGAGATGGGGCCGATATCCCCCTATTACCAGCGGCTGCCCGCGCCGTTGTTGCGGAAGCTCCACTGGAGGGCGTTCTATTTTCTTCATACGACCAATATCAAATTCAGAAGCAACAGGGGATTGAGTTCAAAAGGCATACGTCAACTGCAGCAATTGTTGGGTGTGGTTGCGGCGCAAATGACCCTGTTTCTGCCGGAGAAGTGCTTCCTGATGATTCATACGATTGTCATTCATCCGGAAGACTACTACTCGCCGTATACGAAGATGTTTCACAAGGGCGATACCAATCCACGTGCCGGGACCATATCACTGTCCATCACCGGGATCGCTGAAGGAATCCGATCGCCTTCGGATGGCCTGAACCTGATCATCCACGAGTATGCCCATGCGCTTTGGATTGAGCACGTAGCCACATCCTACGAGACGTTTAACCAGGAAGCCGCCGACGCCTTCCTGCGCATGGCGGAGCGCGAACTGGAAGCCGCTGCCGCCATGGACGATCATTTCTTCCGCGACTATGGACTGACCAACTTTCATGAGTTTCACGCGGTTGCCACCGAGAATTTTTTCGAACGGCCGGCAGAACTCGAGAAAGCCTTGCCCCACGTGTATTCAGCCCTGGTGAACCTGTACCAGCACGACCCGCAACGGATCTCCTGATCCGGTTGCGTTTCCAGCGGTTGCTTTACTATCTTTGACCCATTAGGGGTGCCTTCAATACAAGGGCTGAGATTATACCCAAAGAACCTGATGCCGGTAATGCGGCCGTAGGGAGGTAGCAGTTGACCACAACCTTTCCGCAACACGTCCCCTAATGCGTTGCCGAAGCAACCAGAACGGACATGCGCCTTGGTGCAGGAGTATTTATTTTGATGGGATTGTCGCTGCACGCGGTGGCGCAACATCCTGTTGTCGGCAAAGTGAAGGACAACACCGGGCGCCCCTTGCCTGGCGCCACCGTCCAGTTGGAGGGGAGTAAGGTTGCTGATGTCACGGATGAATGGGGTGACTTTCAGCTCAGCAAGGTCCCGGGTGGAAATCAAACATTGCGGGTACGGTTCATCGGATTTGCGGAGAACACCTTGACTATCACCGTTCCGGTCGAAGGGCCGCTGGTCATTGCGATGGAGGAATCAACCACCCTCACCGACGCGGTCATGGTACAGGCTACCCGTTCCAACGAGGCCTTGCCGACCACGTTTATCAATGTCAGCAAGACGGTGATCGAGAAACAGAATTTTGGCCAGGACCTCCCCATTTTGCTCAATTGGACACCCTCCGTGGTCACCACCTCCGATGCCGGAACCGGGATTGGATATACGGGCATTCGAATTCGCGGCAGCGATGCTACGCGTGTAAATGTGACCTTGAATGGTATACCCTATAACGATGCCGAGTCGCAGTCTACCTTTTGGGTGGATATTCCGGACATCGCCTCCTCGACGCAGAGCATTCAGATCCAGCGCGGCGTCGGTACCTCGACCAACGGCGCCGGCGCTTTCGGGGCGAGTATCAACCTTCAAACAACCTCGCTGCAGCCGGATCGCTACGCGGATCTGATTGTGGCAGGTGGTTCGTTTGGAACGCAACGGTATACCGTTCGCGCCGGAACCGGTTTGATTGGCGACCGCTGGTCCTTTGATATGAAACTCTCTCGCATTGCCTCCGATGGATACGTTGAACGCGCGAGCTCCGACTTGTCTTCCTACTACGTCAGTGCGGGCTACCATGGCAAGAACACCATGCTGAAGGCTATCGCGTTCGGTGGTAAGGAGAAAACCTACCAGTCGTGGTACGGTGTCGATGAAGCCACACTTCAAGCCAATCGCCGCATGAACTATGCCGGCGCCATTTATGACAATTCCGGTGCGATCACAAGCTATTACCCCAACCAAATTGACAACTATACCCAGAATCACTATCAATTGCATGGTTCCGCCCAATTGGGTGACCGCTGGAATGCTACCGCTGCACTGCACTATACCTACGGACGGGGCTACTACGAGGAGTATCATCAGTCGCGATCGTTCGCCAGCGTGGGGTTGCCCGATTATGTACAGCCCGACTCTACCTACACGGCTACGGACATGGTCCTTCGTAAGTGGCTCGACAACCACTTCTATGGAGCCACCGGAAGCATCCAGTACAACACCAACCGATCAACCGTGCTCCTGGGCGGTGCTTACCATGTATATGCGCCGGCCAGGCATTTCGGGGAGATCACCTGGGCGCAGCTGACCGGTTCCGTTACGCCTGGCTACCGGTACTACAATGGCAATTCGGAGAAGAACGATCGTAACGTTTATGTCAAATGGACCTACCAGCTGGCCCAGCGGATCAGCACGTTCGCCGATCTGCAATACCGTGGTGTTTCCTACACCACTTCTGGTACGCGAGATGACCAATCCAGTTATGCGGTTGACGATCGCTTTGATTTCTTCAACCCGAAAGCCGGTGTCAATGTCGCCCTGGATGCACGCAATACCCTCTATGCCTCCTATGCCATCACGCACCGAGAGCCCAATCGGTCCGATTACCTGGAAGGCTCCACGAAGCCGCGCCAGGAGCGGCTCGACAACGTGGAGGTAGGGTTGCGTCGAACAGCAGACCGCTACGCGCTGGAGGTCAACTACTACCTCATGCAATACACGGAT
>JAYRXB010000199.1:0-1913 GCA_041917735.1 Cyclobacteriaceae bacterium | reverse complement strand
CAAGGGCACCTTCAATGGATTCAAGGATCGAGACACGGTCTTTGAGTTTTTTTGCGGAGGGAAATGGCGTCAGAATGAATTCCAATATCACTACCATTATGCATACATGCCAAAAGCTTCCGTAATTCGTGAAGGCGGTCGCTACATGCTGCATGTGGACGGAATTAGCCAGCCGGTTGAAGTAAATCGGGTATAAGGGATCTTAGAGATATGCCTGCTTTCTGTCTGGACTGCAATTTTATAATTGACGAAATTAAGGAGGCCGAAGAGGGACGCCAGCCTTGTCCGCGTTGTAAGTCCCTTCGGCGCGGCTACAAAGAATCGATTTTCGAAAATGTGGAAGCTGGTGCTCTTCTACACACCAAGGGTTATGCTGGCGGACTCTCCAGGAAGAAGGGACTTCGCTTTGAATCCAAGGACGGGGAATCCCTTAGCGTCTCTCTGAACCGTTTCGTAAAGTTAAATCAGCTCGTCGACCACGAGGCAAACCGATATGTCAAGAAAGTTGTCGACCCGGTAACTGGTGAAACTTTGCGGGAAATAGATGAACCGCTTTCAGAACATCAAGGCTGCGGTTCCGCAAAACACTCGAAATAGAGCCCGTAGGGCGGATGAGCCGCGAAGCGGGGGACTTCAGGGTCAGGTCTTGCATTAACGCATTCTGGGTAACTTCGGCACCGGACTGCTTCCCCCGACCAATTCACGCCAACTACAGTTCAGGAATAAACATGTATCGTCGTACGAGCATTGCCGCCGTGACCCTCGCGCTCCTCACTGGTTGCGCCGCAACGGTAAAAAAGGGCTCGTCCGATGCCTCCCTGCCCAGATTCTCTGAAACCTCCGCATCGAAATTGGTCTTGAACGTCGGCGGCTCCCCCACATCCATAGGCTCCCAAGACTGGGCGGGCTTTAAGGCCGAGTGGAAAGACAATTTCCAGGAACAGGCTGCGGCCGCCCGCGTGCCGTTTGAAATGCAAGAAGGTCCACCGCGCTCGACGAACGAGAATGGAACACTGCTGTACGTTTATGTAAATGATTACCGCTTTATCAGACCTGGCACTCGCTATCTAACCGGCGTACTTTCCGGCAACGCCTTCATCGATTCCAAACTCACCTTCACTGACCTCAAGACCGGTACCTTGCTTGGGTCACAAACTGCCAATACTTCGTCATCGGCTTGGGAAGGGGTTTTTTCCCCAATGACCAACAAGCAAGTCGAAGCAATTGCGATCGATGTCTTCAAGCAAATCAAGGCTGGAGCGGGCAATAAGTAGCCCGCCTAGGGCGCAATAACCGAAGGGTATTGCGCCGCATGAGCATCTATCGTCCGGCGGAATACGCCTGCGGCTCATCCGCCCGACCGCCACTGCAAGTTTTTTGGCCTCATACTTTTGCTAGATAAGACTTAACCATGCCAACGATCAGCCAATTCTTCGGCATCATCATCCAGATGTTCTGGCGGGAGCACGCCCCACCCCATTTCCATGCTCTTTACGCGGAACACGAAGCCCTAATCGACATCCGCACCCTGGAGGTCATCGGTGGGCACTTGCCAAAGCGCGCCCTGAGTCTCACCATCGAATGGGCCATCGAGCACCGGGCCGAACTCATGGAGGATTGGGACCTATGTCAGGCGAAACAGCAACCCAAGAAAATTCAGCCTCTGGAGTGATTCCAATGGCGCCTTGGCGCGTCAAGGCTGTTTCCGTTTTGCCCGACTATCGTCTCTCGGTGACCTTTCAGGACGATACAAACGGCATCGTTGATTTTTCAGCCGTGAAGACCGCCCAAGAAGCCGGCATTTACGCTGCCTTGGCGGATATTCGGCTGTTTGAAAAGGCTTCTGTGGAACTCGGGGTGGTGACCTGGCCCAACGGTGCCGACCTTGATCCGGCCTGGATGTACGAGCGGAT
>JAYRXB010000198.1:0-6277 GCA_041917735.1 Cyclobacteriaceae bacterium | reverse complement strand
TTCCACGTAGACCACGGGCTTGACAGGGTCGTTGGTTTGGATGGCGATTCTTCCGGTAACCGGCCCGGCTGACGTGGGCCTGAACGTAACCGTGAAGGTGTCATGCATACCCGGGGCCAGCGATGCAACCGGTGTGCCCACAGTGAAAAGCGGTGAGTCTGAACTGACCGAAGCAATCGTGAGAAGATCGGTACCTTCATTCTGCAGCGTCAGGCCATACGATCCTTCCCCGCCAATGAATACGTTCCCAAACTCCAGGATGATGGGGCTCACAGAAAGATCCGGCGCCCCGGTCACGGTCAGTGTTACGGGTACAGAAACCACCGGAGTCACCGGGTCATTGCTGAGTATCTTGATCGTCGCGGGGTATTCGCCACCCACCAGGCCGACGGCATCGATTCGTGCGCTGAGGGTCAGCGTTTCGCCCGCCCCAACATCGGCGCTGGCAGGTTCGAGCGTCAGCCAATCGGCACCCTTGATTTCAAACTTCGCAAATTCCAACCCCACCTCTCCCCGTAGAAAGTAAACCCCGCGTCTTCCGGGCTTCTTGACATAGGCCATGCCGCCATCGTTGATGTCAAACAAGGGTATGGGCACAATGCTCCAGGTGTTGCTCGGAATGCTGTAGACATACAAATTGGTTCCACCGTAAGAGCCGTAGGCGTAGTAGTTCTTCTGTACCGGGTCTATGGCAGCTCCCAACACAGCCCCGGCCGGCAAGGAGGGAAGTAGCTTCCAGGTATTGGTGGCAATGGTATACTCGGCAAACCCCGTTTGTCCATTTCCCTGGTGCCCATAGATCTTTCCAGCATTATGGACCAGGGCCCCCCACGGCTCAAATGAGAATAACGCGGAGGCCATGGTGGCCCATGTGCCAGACGAAGGATCATAACGCCTGAAGTCAGATCCGACAACGGCATAAAGGTACGTCCCATCGGATGCAATGTTCCCGGTCGTGAAGGGTGCCGTAAGGGTAGTCCAGGTATCGGTGGCAACAGTATACACACCCATTTGATTGCTGCCGATATAGGTAGTGTAGATCTTTCCATCCAGGTATGCCGCTCCACCGTTGTTGCCACTCGCAACCGGACTCGAAGTCAGGGGAGTCCATGTGTTTGCACTCACATCATAGCGGTAGAACTGATTTCCGCCGTTGCGCTGCCCGTAGAGATACTGTGTTGTCGGATCTATGGTGAAACACGTCAGCGGTACTGGCGTGTTGGCCAGTCGCGAAAAGTCGCCTTCCACCAACGGATAATGGCCCGGGGTGCCCGATGCCACCACCGTTCCATGGTTGTTGGGCTGGTTGGAAACTCTGGGCTGGACGGTTTGCGACAGCGAAGGGGCAAGCTCAGGGAACTCAACATCGACCTGGATGCTCAGGGTGCTTCCCCCCGGGTTGTACACCGTAATCAGGTGATTCTCGGATTCTCCGGTGTACAAATCGGAAGTAATTGAAGCAGGAGTAACCTGGATGACGGGTGCCTCAATACCGATAGCGTGGAGCGGCAAAGCCAGGACCGACTGGTCCGGATCGTTAGAGTGGATGGACAAGGTGCCGGCAGTTTCCGCGGGCACAATTGATGTAAAGCGGATCGTGAGGGTACGCTTGCCACCGGGGGCAAGGGACAATGGCAGGGGAGGACTATCCTCAATCGAGAATGCCGGGTTGGACATGACAAGGTTTGTGATGGTAAGACCATCCGTGCCATCGCTGACAATCTCCACCGTGCGCGAAGCGTGGGTACCCATGATCACATTGCCGAACTCCAGGGCTTTGGGCGTGAGGCTGATGCTTGGAGCGCCATCCACATGCAGCGACGCCGGGACCGTCACCAACGGTGTTACCGGATCATTGGACTCGACAAGAATATTGCTGCGGTAGTCCCCGCTATTCAGGCCCCTCGAATCGAAGGTTATCAAGACGTCAAGGGATTGACCGGCTGCGACCATCGACCCTTCGCCGATCTTCAGCCATTGGTTTCCGCCTTCATCGGAAGCCATCGCGGAAGAAAACCCCGATGGAAACGATAGTACTACTTCACCCGTCTCCGGGTCGTACGCCTCGGTGGTTCCCGCGCTGACGTTTTGAGCAAAAAGCAACCCTGCACCGGCTGAGAACCCCAGTCCATAAATTGAACCGGTTGGGGTGATCGTATTTACAACCGCTCCGGTTAGAAGGTTGATTTCATAAATGGCTGATGAAAAATTGGACGCAAACAGCGTACCCCGGCTTCCGCCAAAAGAGAGTCCACCACCCACGCCAACGCCCGGTGTGATGCTCCGGACCACCACGCGCGCGTCAAAATCAATCTCATAGATGGTTCCGTTACCATAGTTTAATGCATAAAGATGCGAGCCACTGTGTCCCAGGGCATCGATACCTCCGATTGCAGGAAGGCTTAAGGTTCCCGCCACGGAACCATCCGTGGGGTCAATCCGGTAAAGTGTGCTCGTGCCAAACGAATTGACGAAATACAGGTATCTGCCATCGAAAGCGAGGCCGTCCGGCCCACCGGAGGCTGCTTCAGGCGTAGGAATGGTGTGGATTACCGCACCATTGACAGGGCTTAACTCGGTGATTTGTGTCGGACTGGTCAAAATGAAAAGGCGCCCCGCCGCAGCGGGCCATGGACCTGAAGCCTGGGCTGCCGGCGCGCGCTGTTCCGCCGATTGCCACACCGCGAGATCACGGTACGCCTGTAAAGCAGTCGCGCCGAGCGGCTTCAGACCGGCGACGACCCTGCCATTACTGGCCTCTGTACTGGGAACAGAACTGGATGTTATGGGTTGAACAGAAATATCGAAGGTCAGGTTGCTGGCGCCTGTGTTGCGGATGGTCAGCACCGCCGTCTCCACTCCGCCGGCAAAGAGTGTTTTGGAAAGAGAGGAGGGACTAACGCCGATAATGGGGGGCTCGGGCGTGGTTCCGGAGACAACATTGGAAATGCCCGACAGGTTTCCGAAATAATCACCGGCCTTGATTGCAAAGTAGTAGGTGGTGGTGGGAAGCAGCCCGGATACTTCGAAGACTTCCGTTGACCCGGACACGTTCGGCTTGGGGCTGGAGGCGACGCGCGTGGCGGCAGCAAAACTACCTTCTGTAATCGGCGATGTTGAATACCGGAGATCGTAGTAACTGGCAGCCCCGACAAGTTCGCTTCCCCCGGTGGCCGTCCAGGTCAACCGGATCGATGTAAGTAATTCATCCGAAACGCTCAAATCGGTGATGGGTGCAGGAGCCACACCATCGTCCGACTGAAGCGCATTGAATGCGTTGAGTCTGCCGCTTCCCAGTAAACCAATATAGGAGGGATTCTCTGCGTCAATGTTGTCGGCCGTCTCCTGCAATCGCCCCCAGACCTGGGCCGGAACGAATCCTGAACCTTTGAATTTTGAAATGATCAGCGCGGCAGCACCGGAAACGTGCGGACAGGCCATCGACGTGCCGGATAGCAGCGCATAACTCCCCAGGCTGACCGGGTAGGTGCTGAACACCGCGGATCCGGGAGCGGCAATGTCAACCCAATTGCCATAGTTTGAGAACGAAGACCGGATGTCATTGTGATCGGTGGAGGCAACAGCCATGACAGGTGGGTAAGAACCCGGATAGCCAATACTGGGGATGTCCGTATTCGAGTTCCCTGCGGCGAAGATGACAATCCCGCCCCGCATCGGACCAGTCTGGATGTTCAAACTGAATTTTGCAGCCGAATTGTCGAGGCCTGCCCGGGCAATGAAGTAATCGATGGCGGCTTCAATGGCCGTTGATCCTCCGCCCCAGCTGTTCTGTGAGATCACGGCCCCGTTGTCGGCGGCATATACCATGGCGTCTTCAAAGCCGCCCGTACCGACGAGCCCGAAGCCGGCACAGGACATCAGGCGCACACCGTTGCCGGAACCTGTACCGCCGGCAATCCCGGAAACCCCGACGCCGTTGTTCGTTACCGCCCCGATCGTTCCCGCAACGTGTGTCCCGTGAAAGTTCGGATGAATCGTTCCGGTATTGTCACCGAACCCGTATCCGTTGACGTCGTCAATGTACCCATTCAGGTCATCGTCAATTCCGTTGGCGGGGATCTCATCGCTGTTCACCCACACGGACGCGGCCAGGTCAGGGTGAAGAATGTCAATTCCGCCATCGATTACGGCGACAATAACCTGGTTACTGCCAGTTTCAAGTGTCCATGCAGGCACCAGCGAAATATCAGCGCCTACCTTGCCCCCGGTCTGACCGGTATTCTGGTAGTGCCACTGATCACCAAAGAGCGGGTCATCGGTGGTCATCGGGGTCTCCGGAACCGGTGTCGGCGGAAATGCAGGTGCGATCTGATGTACCTTCCGGGGCTGTTCAACCCGTTCAAACTGATTGGTTCCTTCGTAGTCGGCCTTCACCTGGCCGGCAGTGAACGTGGTGTCGTACTCGATTTCATACCACAGGTGTAAGCCAAATGCGCGGTGGGCTGCCTCATAATTTCCGGCCTCCCGGAATATCCGCTTGAATTTCCGCACACCCCGGGCGGCACTGATACGATCCACGGCACTCATCCCGGTAATCGCCGTCCCCCGACCGGTTTGACTCACACGCATCCCGGCGACCTGCTGCGACAGCTCTTTCTTGAACTTGACATGCAGCACACCAGGCCGGTAACCTCCTTGCCCGAAGGCGATCGTTGAAAGAAAAATGAAACCGCTAAGTGCGAATAGCCTCAGGCCCAGGTACAGCGTTGGCATAGGTTGGATTGACATGACAAAATACCAATTTCATCGCAATTCGGGTTGGCAATTTTCGCCAATCCATTCCTATCGTGGCCAGTATTTCTTTTTGGGGTTTTGCTCAAAGAGTGCTGTAAATCATCCGGAAAACTACGTTTGACGAGTTCTGGATGCCTGGTCAGCGGAAAATCTTTCCCTTTGGCTTCGTTAGCGGGTTGAAACCTTCACGTCCGGGTCGGAAGAACATTACCCTTCTTTTCAGCGAAGGGCACTAAGCAACAGGCTGTTTCTGAAAACGAGCGCCGACGCTTGAAGGAGGAACTGAACTTTCGGCAGGTTCCGAACCTAGTACTGCTTGTCGTAGTACTTCTGCTCCTTCTGCCGCGCCACGTCTTCCTTCTCGCGCTTGATGCGCACCTTGGCCACCGGCCCCACCATGATGGGCACGCGTTCGACCTCCACGTTGGCCAGTTCAAGCCCGTACATCTCTTCCGTGGTGAGGCTGAATTTCTTGATGAACCGATATCCCTGGATCACGACGTTATCGAATGTCGAAATCTCGGAGTCCACCGAAGCCAGCGAATGAAGCATGATAAACTTGAAGTCGGCGGGCATGCTGTGCTTGCGCAACGAATCGTAGTGGCTTACCAGGTCGATCTCGGCGTTCTCCGCCATGTCGTGCAGGATGCGGGCAAACAACAGGTTCACCCGGTGATCGGCCTTGAATCCCAGTTTGATGCGGACAAAGAAACACTTGCGGGGTATGATCGTATCGACCGAATACTTCGACGTATACGGGCTGTCCACCGTATCGACGTGGATAAACCAGTACACATCGGCGCGCTTCGGGCGCTTCTTGAAAATGGAATAGATAATGTTGGAGTCGATGTACCGCTTGCTGTCGGCAACGGCCATGAAGACCAGGTTGGTGGCTTCCTTCGGTATCGTGGTATCAGCCTGCAGGTCCTGGATCAGCGGGATGTAGTGCTTCAGGTCGACAAACTCCGTATGCCGGTCGCGCAACTTCCGCGCTTTCATCAGGATAAACATCACGGCAAAGAAGATGAACGCCATGAAGAAGGTGAACGAGCCGCCGTGCTGAAACTTGTCAAGGTTTGACACGAGAAACATGCCCTCGAGCGTAAAGAACGACATCGCCAGGAGGGTGGAACGGAAGCGCGACTTCTTCGCCGTGGTGAAATAGTAGACCAGCAACGTCGTCGTCATCAGCATGTCGAACGTGATGGCGAGACCGTAGGCGCCTTCCATGTTCTCCGACCGGCCGAAGCGCAGCACCACGAGGATGGTGCCGGCCAGCAACAACCAGTTGATCGCCGGTATGTAGATCTGCCCTTTCTTCTGGCTGGGATAACGCACACGCGCACTGGGCCACAGCTTGAGTTTCATGGCTTCGTTGATGAGCGTAAAGGTGCCGGAGATCAAGGCCTGGCTGGCGATGATGGCCGCGGCCGTGGCGATGATGACGTCGAAGATGAGGAGGTTGTCGGGGATGATGGGGAATAAGGGTATACGCCCGTTGATCAGCTGCCCGTTTTGCGAC
>JAYRXB010000197.1:0-6639 GCA_041917735.1 Cyclobacteriaceae bacterium | reverse complement strand
GGCCGGTGATCTGTAATCGGTGATCAGTGATCGGTAATCAGTAATCCGTAATCGGTAATCGGTAATCAGTAATCGGTAATCAGTAATCCGTGATCGTTAATCGGTAATCGGTGGAATTCAGGTAACTGGCCACCCGGCAATCCGGCAACTGGCTACCCGGCTATCGGTAATCTGTGATCGTAATCTGTCCCCCGAGTTCCGAGCTACGAGTAACGAGCCCCGAGCTACGAGCGCCGAGTTCACCCTTTATAGTACTGTCGAATCACCACCTTCTGCAGCACCCGCTTGATGATCAGTTCGGCGATGGTGGGGAGGGGGTTGGTGTCGTGGCTCTCGGCGAGGTAGCGCTTCAGCTGCGCTTCGCTGATGTCGACACGGTAGAGCAGGTTCATGACGTCGCTGTCCGCCCGCTTCTCGGCCGACTGCAACTCAAAAAGAATCTTCGCGTGGATGCGGGCGAAGTCGGGCTCGAGGGAACTGACAAACGCAGCGGAAAAATTGCTCTGCTCCAAATCTTTGGCCAACTGGATCTTGAAAGCATCAAAAAGATCCTTGCGGGAAAGGTCTGAGTTAAGAGTTTTGAGTTCCGAGTTCATCTTAGTTCCGAGTTCCGAGTTCAAAGTTCCGAGTTATGAGCCGGGTTCCGGATTCTATTCTAGCTTCTAGCTCCTAGTTTGTAGCTTCTCTACTGCCCGCCCCTTGCCCCTAAAGGGGAACCCAGGCTCACCCAATAGCCAGGGAAAGTATTGAATATTGAATATTAAATGTTGAAGTGAATGTGCCCATATTCGGTATTCCGTATTCCATTTACCCCCTAGATTCTAGAATCTAACTCCACCCTCCTCCATTTTCAAATTTTCAAATCTTCAAATTTTCAAATTTTCAAATTTCCCGCCTGCCGATGAATACGCGGAATTTGATTTCATTCGATCGATCTGGCAAAGTCGCACTTGGTCTTCGAACCGGCGGGCAGGCAAATTACTTCCGCACACGGTACTCCATCCGCTTGCGGTAGGTTGAGTCGCCGAGTTTGATCTCAACCAGGAAACTTCCTTTCGCACTGCCCTTGTCGTCAACCTCGTTGGCTGCCGCGCGGAACGATACCTTTCCTTTCAAGACGCCGTCGGCATCGGTTTCGATGGTCACGGGCCTGCCATCGACCCGGATGTCCATGGGGCGAAAGAGCGGCGTGTACGTTAGGTAGATGTCGGCTTCGTAGGTGGAGTCCGCCGGCACTTCGGTGGCACGCGGGACAACCAGTGCCCCGAACCGGCCGGTGGCCATGGCGAAGCTCAGCCGCGGGCCGGAGTTGAGGCGCGAGTCGATGATGGCGCGGATGCGGCGTTGCATGTCCATGACTTGCTTTGTCCGCACTTCCAGGCTGTCTTCGAGCGCCTGCGTGGGCCACCACGACATGTTCTCTGTAAAGGGAACAAGGTTGCTCTCTGTCACCGTCTCTTTGCTAATGCCCTTCACGCCCTGGTTGATCGCGTCGATGCCGGAGGCGGTGACAAAGACGATGAGCCCGCTCGTAAGGCCGGTCATCGCCATCCTCAGCGTGTAAGTTTTGTTCATGCGCATCATCCATACCGTGGAGCCGGCCAGCGCGAGGCCAAGGCCGACCCATTTGATGGAATTGGGTGGTACATCGGTGAGGCCGGAGGCGAGGGTGGATAGGAACCAGACTACGAGCGCCATGACTCCGACGATCACAAATACGTTTCCCGACAATGTGCGCAGCTGCGGCTGGGCCGCGAGCGCTTGTTTTAGCTGCAGGGCCCGGATACGCTGGCTGTCGAGGGCGTAACGCAGGCTCTTGTGCACAACCGCTTCGGTGTCGACCTGCGCCTTGAAGGCGGGGTCGGAGGCCATGCGGTCGAGGAACGCCTTTCGTTCGTCGGGGCTCAGCTCACCCCGGAAGTATCTTTCTATTTCTTCTCGTTCTTCCATGTCACAGTTCTTTATTGGCCAGCAGGCGCGAGGCGGCGGCACGGACCTGCGCCAGGCAGTCGCCCTTCTTCTTCTTAGCAGTGTTTTCGTTTTTGTACTTGTGCTTCGCCGCGATCTGGTCGTAGTTGAGCTGGTGGACGTACCAGTCCATGAGAATCTCGCTGCACGGCGGCCGCAGCTGGTCCATCAGCTCGAGGGCGAGCACTTCGAGGCGGTCGAGGTTCACGGCTTTTGATTCCACCGCCACGTCAAAGCCCTCCAGCGGCACCGTCTTGCCCGTTTTGCGCAGCTTGTAGAGCAGCAGGTTGTAGGCCACGCTGTAGATATAGGTCGACAGCCTGGCCGTGAGTTCGGTCAGTTCGCCGGTTCTGATTTTATTCCACACAATCACCATCACATCGTGGTAGTGGTCCTCAAATTGGATTTCCTTCGAGCTGTCATACTTATAGACCACGCCACGAACCAGTTCCTTGTGGTTCTCATAAAAAGCCTCCACCGCGGCAGGGTTGTCGCTGCGGATGCCTTCGAGGTATTCGTGATCTGACATCGTTTATAGCAGGTTAGGGCAAATGTCACCGGTCTTTTTTCACACCGGTAACAACCCTGTTTTCATGCTATAGACACGTGAAACTGACCTGTTCACGGGCGACGCAAGCGGGTGCCAGCCGGAAGATACCAAAGGCCCTGCAATCCCGGTGAACCTTTCAGGCAAAAAAAAACAGAAAACGAACCATGACCCATTCAGCTCCGACCCACGGCATGAAGCCCTTTCGAAAGTCAGGCACCGGCATGACGGCGAAGATCCGTTCGCGGATGCTTCTCCACATGTTCTTCCTGGCCCTCATCCTGATCATCGCCACGGTAACCTCACTTCAACCATGATTACGCACATGAACATCAAGCGAAACACGAATCCATTTGCCCCGTCGGGGCTGAAGACCTGGGCAGCCCTGGTGCTTGCCGTGGCGCTGACGGCCTGGATTGTGTTGCAGTTGATCTAAGTACCACGTGATGATCAAGAAAGCCATCGAGATCCTGGGCGAGTGCCAGCCGTACGACAGCCTGCGGCGCGGCATCCAGTTTTTCCTGTCACAAACCCACGACCCTTCCCCCACCTCTTCAACCGTTACGGCGATGTCACCCGAACCCCAAGCGCTGCGCAAGATCAGCGAGATCCTCAAGTCCGACGCCACGTTGCTGGCTACTTACGAGTACAACGGGCAGCTGTATTTTGGCGCGCGCCTCACCGACCGGCGTGGCACTGTTTATTTCGCCACCACCTGGGCCGGCGTCGACGCGTTCATCAAGTCGAAAAAGACGCTGCGCCAGCTCATCGCGGAAAGTGGGGATGTGTGGGCGGATGTGATGCCGGAGGTGAATACGGCGAACCGAATGGTGATTGCCGATCAAATCGAGCTTACGGACGCATTTTACCGTGACATCCCCGCGAAGATGCGCATCAATATTCTCTGAAGGTGTTGAGGTATTGTAGTGTTGAGGTGGGGGCGTGTCAACGTGTCAAGGTGTCAACGTGTTTGGGTGCCAACGGGGGTGAGTTTTAGCTTCTTTATCCCCCGCCCCTGTCCCTAAAGGGTCGGTAATCAGTAATCGGTAATCTGTAATCTGTAATCGGTAACAAGTAATCTGTGATCAAGGTTCATGCTTCTCCTCGGCCCTTGCCCTTTGCGCCTTAAATTGCGACTTAGCGCCTTTGCGTGACACTAACCCGAGAGAAATATTGAATGCAAAAGTGAAGCGATTCCATTTTCTATTCCGGATTCCGGATTCCAGCTTCGAAACACATTCTGTATTCCGAATTCCGATTCACCTCCCAGCTTCTAGATTCTAGCTTCTAACTCCTACCCTTGCACCTTCAATTTGTATTACAAAACTTTTTTCTATTTTTAGAAAAGTCCATTTCATCGCATGCGGATCGGCATTCTGTCTTACGAATTGGCGGTAATCCATACCTTGATCCGTTTTTGCCTGGTTGTAGTTATTCTCCTCCTCCATCAGGATACGTGGGGCCAACAGCTGATACTCGAAAGGAAGAACGGCAGTTCCGGCGCTGTACTGGTAAAGTCGTATAACAAGTCACACCTCATCAGCATGGAAGGTGAGGTTATCCGATACGACGATATCACGCATGTTACGCTGATCACCTACAACCACGTCCGTGACAAATCGTTGGTAAAGAATCTTCAGAGAAATCACATTCCATTGGAATTGGCCACTTCGGGTCAACAAGCTTCGCTCAAGCGTCAATCCATCCCATCCACGCCGTGCGATTTTTTGCTGAAGACTGCACGCGCGACCTATGCGGGCGGAAGGCTCCATGAGGTGCCCGCTTTGCTTCGAAGTTGCCTTTCGGGCGGCGGGTTTAGCAAAGAGGAAGCCACGGAAGCGTACAAATTGCTGACGCTTTCTTACCTCTTTCTGGAAGAACCCCAGCGGACCGACTCATCCATGTTGCTCCTCCTGAAACATGATCACATGTTCTCACCCAATGCGGAAACTGACCCCAGTGAGTTCATTGCGTTGTACAACCGGTATCGGAGCTGGTATACCGTGGCCGTTGGCTTTCGATTTGGCATCAGCCAGAATTCAGCCATTCCGGCCGGCAAGGAAGCAATCACCAGCGGCCTGGCTGGAAGCTATACGCCCGGGTTTGGCTATCAGTACGGCGTCACCTCCACATTCAACCTGGGCACAAAGCTTGAGTTGCTTACGGACATTGGTTTGGAAAACTCATCCTTTTCCTACGATGGCAATACGTTCGATTCCGACTACTCCTTTTATCCGTCCAAAATTGGAGCGGAAGTCAACTACCGCGGGCTGAACCTGGCGGCCATCCTTCGATACCGGCTGTCGAAAGGCGACAATCGAAAGCTACGGCCCGGGCTAACTACGTTTGCAGGTCTTGGCCTTACCACGGCGTTGCCGCAGACCTACACCGCGAACTATTATTTCTACTCTGGCTGGTTTGCTGTTGTCCCCGGCACACCGCCGGTTGACTTAACGGCGAACATGCGCACGGTGCTGCTATCAGCACGCGCAGAGGTAGGCGCCAAGTACCTTCTTGGTGAAGTCTTGCTCCGCATTGACCTCAGTTACACCCATGGGTTAACCAATACTTTCCCCAACGGGGTGCGCATTTCCACTGTTTCATTCGATTTTGCCTCTCCCCTTTCCGGCACATTGCTGGAAAGCCTCCAACTCAGTATTGGAGCGGAAGTTCCCCTCTATAAACCCAAAAGACTCGTACGATGAAAGTCAGTCTCGTCTTGTTGGCAATTATCCTGATGGCGTGCGAGCATGGGGATGTGGGCGTTGCTCCAGATCGTACAAGCAACTTCCTGAGGTATATACAAAACGGTTACGACACGAAGCCGGACGGATACAGCATTACCGAGGAGGGCGGCGTGCTAATCGTCGCAAGCATCAACAATCAGTATACCGGCAGTCGATATGATACGCCGTGGCGTGCGATAGCTACCGTCAAGGTAAGCCCGCAGGGAGACATCGACTACCAACACCACTATCCTTTGGTACTTGTTGACTCCGTTGCCCACGACCCCGCCGCATTGGTGTACCTTGGCGATGAAGAGGCTGTACTCTTGTCGGTTGCCCGAACGTCGGAAGAAGACTCCCTGGAACTCATCCTCTCCCGTTCCTCCGGCCTTTCCCTTCTGACCACCTTCTCGTCGGCAGACTTTGGCCTGGCAGTACCCCTGAAAATCACAGTGGCCACCATGGCCAGGGACCCAAACGGCAACTTCCTGGTCGCCGCACAACTCAACAACGAAGGATTGCTCCTCGCCGAAATCAGTAAGCTGGACCTCCATGTTATATGGCACACCACTTACCCCGCCTTGCTGGCCCCTGATGCCGTCATGCTGCCCTACCTGCAGGTGGACGCGAATTCACGAATGATTGTAGTGACCAATCAACATGCGCCGTCCGGCGAAGTCCTGGGCTCCGACGTGCTGCAGTTCTCCAAGGCACAACCTCTTCCCTCAACCACACTGGCGCTCAACGGCTTCATGGCCTCGTCTATTGAATTCACACAAGCGGGATATGCGCTAGTGGGGACCTCGGTCATGGACGGCACGGCACGGCGCGTACCCACCATCGTTGAAACGATTGAGACCGATAAGGACCTCAACCTGATCGACCGCACCCTTTTTCCCTTTGCGCACTCCTACGCTCCCGAGGCTCCGGAAGTGATGGCTAGCAGCAACGACGCCGGAATTGATATTTGTGAAAACGCTTCAGATGGATCCCGCGTTTTTATAGCGGCGGTTAATGCATCGAATGTGGCAGAAGTCGATGTAGCCGCGGCAAACGGTGACAATGAAATCTGGATACACAAGTACAAAGGTCCGACAAGGATTTGGAGCAAGATTTACGGTAGTAACTACTCGGATGAGTCGTTCCGGATTCTGCCAGCCCCGGATGGAGGACTCTATGCGATCGGCACCTGGGCACTTGGCCTCAGCCCAAGCAAAGCCATTCTAGTTTTGAAGATTGGTCCAAACGGGGAGCTGTACTGATTGGGGAGGTGCTGAAGTGCTAAGGTGCTGAAGTGGAATGTGCACGGGGCAATGGTGATCTTTGCGCCTCCTTGCGACTTCGCGCCGTTGCGTGAGAGCCTAACACCAGTAGCTTCCGCCAGATCCCCCGCCCCCT
>JAYRXB010000196.1:0-2645 GCA_041917735.1 Cyclobacteriaceae bacterium | reverse complement strand
TCGTTTATAACGGATAAATATAAATAGATTATTCTGAATGCATTAGTCGTTGACGATAAGGTATACGGTGTATACAATATAGGCAGCCAGAAATAGCAGTGCCTCCCAACGGTCCAGCTTCCGGGTATGCAGCGTAAACATGAAAATGATCAGTGTGATGGTGCCGCCCAGCAGGACAAAAAGATCAAAATTCAACGCGCTGTTGTAGGGAATTGGATGTATCGCGCCGGTGATCCCTAGAATGAAAAGAATATTGAAAATATTTGATCCAACCACATTTCCGATTGCAATGTCGGTGTTCTTCCGATAGGCCGCCACCAGGGAGGTCGCCAACTCAGGAAGGGAGGTTCCAACCGCCAGGATGGTCAGCCCGATTAACTTTTCGCTCAATCCATACGCTTGCGCAATCACTACGGCGTTGTCAACAACCAATTTACCGCCCCCGATCAGCATGCCCAATCCCAGCAGCACATAAAGAATCGATCGGGGTTTGCTGAATTGGGTAATCGATTCCCCCTCACCCATATCAACCCCATCACGCATCGTTCGGAAGATGTAATAGAGGAAGCCTGCAAACAGTGTCAGCAACAGGAGGCTGTCCCACCGACTCAGGCTATTTTCCGTCGACGAGGTGGTCAGGGTATCGTTGACGAGTACAAACAGAAGTACGGCAGCAAAGAGCGACAACGGAATTTCGTACTTCACCGTGTTGCGCTGAACAACCAGGGGTGCAATAGCCCCGGAGAGTCCAAGAATCAGCAGGAGATTAAAATTGTTGCTGCCAATCACATTGCCAAAAGAGGCATCGTTGCGGCCGGAGATGGCCGAAAGCAAACTGACCAGCAACTCGGGGCCGACGTGCCACAAGCCACCACGGTGAGCCCAATCGCAAGGTTGGATACTCCATAGCTCTTCGCAATTGAGGATGCCCCACCGACAAGGAAGTCGGCGCCCTTGATCAGAACCACAAAACCGGCAATCAACAGGGAGAAAGTCAGTAGCATAGGTAGGGGTTCAGGCGCCGCAATCCGTTTACTGAGAATTTTCGTTTTTGTAGGTAATCATCCGCAGCGGAACCGCCAGGCTGATGCCCTCCCGGTCAAACCGCTCCTTGATGGCCTTGTGCAAATCGGTCTTCAGGTCAAACCCCTCGTTCGGGTTCCGCGACCAAACATAACCGCGCAGCTGCGTGGCCACTTCGCTGAAGCCCATCACCCGCACCGATACCGGCGGGTCGCCTTTTGCCAACTCCTCCGGCGTGCGGTTATCGATATAGTACGGATGCCGCATAGCCTCTTCCTGGATGATCCGCTGGGCCACGGCTACGTTGGATTCGTGCGAGATGCCCAACTCGATGAACATGCACACCTTCTCGTCCGTCAGCGTCGAGTTGATGATAACTTCGTTGCTGATTACCGTGTTGGGAATGACAATGCGGCGGTTCTCAAAGTCCTTGATGATGGTATGGCGCAAAGTGATGTCCTCCACGTCACCGGTATACAGCTGCCCGATCTTCACGCGGTCGCCCACGCTGAAGGGCCGGAAAATCACCAGGAAGATCCCGCTGACAATGTTGGAAAATGCCGACTGGGAGGCAAAACCGACAATCGCGGCCAGGATCCCCGCGCCGGTCAGGAGGGTGTCTCCAAAAGCCCGCAGCGAGGGAATGGACCGGAAGATGACCACAATGGCCACCAGGTAAATGATAAAGTCGCTGGCGTTCTTGAAAAAATTGTATCGTGTCGGGTCTACGTTGAGCTTCTTGGCGGCGCTCCGGAAGAATCGCCCGAGCAGCATCCGCACCACGCGCCCCAGGATGAATGCTACCACCAGCACGCTCAAGGCGAAGCCAACCTGCTCCCAACGATTGTCCATTCCGCTCATGGCTCAAAAATAAGTAAATCGAAGGCACCATGCACAGTGGAGGGACCCATGGCTGGGGTCCATAGTCCGTAGTCCATGGTCTATAGTCCATGGTCCATAGTCCATAGCCTATCGTGGGGCCAACCCATCGACCATCGACCATTGACCGTCGACCATCGACTATTGACCATCGACTATCGACTATTCACTATCTTGCCGCGATGTCGCTTCGATTAGAAGATATTAAGGCCCCGATCGCCCGGGAGATGGAGGATTTCGAACAGAAGTTTCGCTCCTCCATGCACACCCGGGTGATGCTGCTCGACAAGATCATGAACTACATTGTCAAGCGGAAGGGTAAGCAAATGCGGCCCATGTTTATCTTCCTCAGTGCGGGCACCTGTGGAAAAATCACCGAATCGACGTTCCGGGCTGCCTCACTCATCGAACTCCTCCACACCGCCAGCCTGGTCCACGACGACGTGGTCGATGATGCCAACTACCGCCGCGGCTTCTTTTCCATCAACGCCCTCTGGAAGAACAAGATCGCGGTCCTGGTCGGCGACTTCCTCCTGGCCCGGGCCCTCATGCTCTCCGTCGAAAACAAGGAATTCGACCTGCTGACCATCGGAACAGAGTCGGTGAAGGAAATGAGCGAAGGGGAGCTGCTGCAGATGGAGAAAGCGCGCCAGCTGGACATCAGCGAAGAGATTTACTTTGAAATCATCCGGCAAAAGACGGCATCGCTGATCGCTTCGTGCTGTGCCATGGGCGCTAGTTCG
>JAYRXB010000195.1:0-1982 GCA_041917735.1 Cyclobacteriaceae bacterium | reverse complement strand
GGTTGTCGGGGATGATGGAGAAGAAGGGTATACGCCCGTTGAGCAGCTGCCCGTTTTGCGACATGAGCCACGCGGCCTGCCCGAAGTAGTTGAGCAGCAAACAGACTTTGACAAATACCCATCCGGCGCGAATGTTGCTTTTGCCCGCATGCCCGAGGTCGGAATACAATGCCTCGGCCCCCGTCGTGCACAGGAATACGGCGCTCAATAGCCAGAAGCCGCCCGGGTATTGGGTGAGAAGATCCCACGCGTACACAGGATTGATGGCCCGGAGGACATCCGGGTTCTGGATCAACTGCACTGTGCCGAAGTACCCGATGAACAGAAACCAAAGCAGCATGATGGGTCCGAATGTGCCGCCGACTACGTTGGTGCCAAACTGCTGGAAAAGAAAAATCAGGATGAGAATGGTAATGACGATCGGCGCTGTGGGGATGTCCGGGTAGTCAATGGTGAGACCCTCGACAGCGGCGGAAATACTAAAGGCCGGTGTGATGACACCGTCGGCTACGATGGCGGCACAACCGATGATGGCCGGGAAAATGACCCAGTTGGCTTTGAATTTGCGCACCAGCGCGTACAAGGCGAATATCCCGCCCTCACCCTTGTTGTCGGCGTTGAGCGCGAGGTAGATGTACTTGGTCGTCGTAATTAATGTCAGCGTCCAGAATACACACGAAGCACCGCCCAGCACGAGGTCCTCGGAAATAGCACGGTCTCCCACGATGGAACGGAACACATACAGCGGAGACGTACCGATATCACCGTAGATGATGCCCAGCGAAACGATGACCCCGACGAGGGTCAACTGGTACTTTCCTAAATCTTTGGGTTCCTCCATGAATCAGTGTTCGTTGCGGGGCTTCCCGATGATCAACCGGTTGCTGCGATCGTAGGACAAATAACTGAAAAACCAGCTAAAGAAAGTGAAAACCTTGTTCTTGAACCCGGTGATGGAAAGCAGGTGTACAAACATCCAGATAAACCACGCAAAGAACCCTTGCGAACGGAACGCGCCCATGTCAACGACAGCGCGGTTTCTTCCCACGGTGGCCATGCTCCCTTTGTCGAGGTAGGAGAAGGGCTTTATCGGTTTCTTTTCAATGAGCCGCTGGATGTTCTCGGCCACGCGCTTGCCTTGCTGCATGGCTGGCGGTGCCATCTGCGGATGACCTTTGGGATACTTTGCATCACCGTCCATGAGGGCCACGTCGCCGACTGCAAAAATATTCTCAAAGCCTTTCACCCGGTGGTAGGCATCGACCTGGATCCGGTTGCCGCGTGCGACCACATCGGCGGGCAATCCGTCGATCGGGTTGCCCTTGACGCCCGCCGCCCAGATCACGGTGCGTGAAATCAGTCGTTCGTTCTCGTTGATCTTGAGTTCGAAGCCGTCATACGACTTGACCGCGCAATTGAGCCGTACATCAACGCCCATTTCCTGGAGGTACTCCAGTGCCTTGGCGGAGGCCTTCTCCGACATTCCGTTGAGCAGGCGCGGGCCTGCTTCAATGAGGTGGATGTCCATGTGCGACAGGTCCAGCTCGTTGTAGTCCTTCGGAAAAACGTGTGACTTCAACTCGGCGAGCGCACCCGCCAGCTCTACGCCCGTGGGTCCGCCACCGACAATCACGTAGTCCATGAAGCTGTTCATCTGCTCCGGATCGTCCACCAGCAAGGCATTCTCCATGTTGCGCAGAATGTGGTTGCGCAACTGGATGGAATCCTCGATGGTCTTCATGGACAAGGCGTGCTCCTGCACATCCTTCATGCCGTAAAAGTTTGTGGTGGCGCCGGAGGCAATCACCAGGTAATCGTACCGGGCTTTGCCGATCGAAGTCTCGATTGTATTTTCCGAGGGCGTGATGTGCTTCACTTCACCCAGGCGAAAGTAAAAGTTGGGGCGGTGGGAGAACCGTTTCCGCAACGGAAATACGATGGAACTGGTTTCCAGCCCGGAGGTGGCAACCTGGTAGAGGAGC
>JAYRXB010000194.1:0-4800 GCA_041917735.1 Cyclobacteriaceae bacterium | reverse complement strand
TGCCACACCAGGCCAACAAGCGCATCATCGACGCCACGGCCAACCGTGTGGGCGTGCGCGAAGACCAGGTGATGATGAACATCGAGCGCTACGGCAACACGACGGCCGGAACCATTCCGCTGCTGCTGTGGGATTATGAAAAGCAACTGAAGAAAGGTGACAACCTGATCATCGCAGCCTTCGGCGGCGGCTTCACGTGGGGCGCCTTGTACGTCAAGTGGGCGTACAACGGCAAGTAGCCTCCCTCTAAATTGTAAATACCTAATTGATTTGTAACTTCAACCTATCGTATGGCAACTATTTCGGACCTCAGCAAAGGCAACTACATTCGCTACAACGGAGACATCATGCAGGTGGAAGAACTGCAGCACCGCACACCGGGCAACCTGCGCGCCTTCTACCAGATCAAGATGCGCAACCTGCGCAACGGCAAACTCGCCGAAAACCGGTTTCGCCCCGGTGACTCCGTTGACCTCCTGAGCGTGGAGACGAAAGAGTACCAGTACCTGTATGCCGACGGCGACAGCCTGGTGTGCATGGATAAAGACACCTTTGACCAGATCTACCTGGATAAAGCTCTGCTGGGTGAAGCCGTGAACTACATCAAGGAGGGCGTCATCCTCCTCATCGCATTTGAGAACGGTACGAACCCCATCACCGCGGAGGCCCCGTCGCACGTGGTGGTGAACGTCACGTATACCGAGCCCGGCGTCGCCGGCGATACCGCCACCCGCACGCTTAAGCCTGCCACGATCGAAACCGGCGCCGAGATCCGCGTGCCGTTGTTTATCAACACGGGCGACAACGTGAAGATCGATACGCACACCGGCGAGTACATTGAACGCATGAAGTAAGCCATGAGCAAGGCCTCCAAAAAAACCAAAACCAAGTCCATCCCGGCCGGGAAGGATGAATTCTCAAACACTTCCGCCATGAAAACCAGTGAAATCAGGGATCTCATCGACTTCATTTCCCAATCCGGACTGAACGAAGTCAACATTGAGACCAAGGAACTCAAACTTCATGTCAAGCGTGAGCCTGACCAGAAGGTGCTGAAGGCTGCCGCCGCGCCGGTGATGGCGATGCCTGCCCCGGCTCCGATGGTGGCGCCGCCCGCAGCGGCCCCCGCTCCTGCCGCCGCACCCAAAGCCGCTGCTCCCGCACCCGCCGCCGGCAAAACGGTCGACATCAAGTCGCCGATGATCGGCACGTTCTATCGTTCGGCCAATCCCGACTCGCCGCCCTTCATTTCGGTGGGCGACAAAGTCACCAAAGGGCAGACGGTATGCATCATCGAAGCCATGAAGCTCTTCAACGAGATCGAATCGGAAGTTTCGGGCACGATCGTGAAAGTGATGGTTGAGAACTCCTCGCCCGTAGAATACGACCAGGTGCTTTTCGTTGTTGAACCCGACTAAGCCACCCGGCCTGTACTAATCCTGGGAATCCTAAGAATCTTACTCGATGTTTAAGAAGATATTGATTGCCAACCGGGGTGAAATTGCCCTGCGTATCATCCGCACCTGCAAGGAGATGGACATCAAGACGGTTGCCGTTTACAGCACGGCCGACCGCGAGAGCCTCCACGTACGCTTTGCCGACGAAGCGGTTTGCATCGGCGCGGCACCCAGCAAGGAGTCATACCTCAACATCCCCCGCATCATTTCCGCGGCGGAGATCACCAACGCCGACGCCATCCACCCGGGCTACGGTTTCCTGTCGGAGCGTTCCGAATTCTCGGCGGTATGCCAGGAGTACGGTATCAAGTTCATCGGACCTACGCCGGCGATGATCGACTCCATGGGCGACAAAGCCACGGCGAAAGACACCATGAAGAAAGCCGGCGTGCCGGTAATCCCCGGTTCGGACGGCCTGTTGTCTTCCATGGAAGAGGGCCTGAAGATCGCCAAGGAGATAAAGTACCCGGTGATCGTGAAAGCCACAGCCGGCGGCGGTGGCAAAGGGATGCGGATCATCAACAACGAGAGCGAGTTCAAGAAAGCCTGGGACGACGCCCGTCGCGAGGCCGGCGCTGCGTTCGGCAACGATGGTCTCTACCTTGAGAAATTCGTCGAAGAGCCCCGCCACATCGAGATCCAGTTGGTGGGCGACCAGTACGGCAAGGCGTGCCACCTTTCCGAGCGCGACTGCTCCATCCAGCGGCGCCACCAGAAGCTGGTGGAAGAGACTCCTTCGCCCATCGTCAGCCAGGAGCTGCGCGAAAAAATGGGTGAGGCCGCCATCAAGGGCGCCAAGGCCATCAACTACGAAGGTGTGGGCACCATCGAGTTCCTCGTGGACAAGCACGGCGACTTCTACTTCATGGAGATGAACACCCGCATCCAGGTGGAGCATCCCATCACGGAAGAAGTCACCGACTACGACCTCATCAAAGAGCAAATCAAAGTAGCTGCGGGCGTACCCATCTCGGGCCGCAACTATTTCCCGAACCTGTTTGCCATGGAATGCCGCATCAACGCGGAAGATCCGAAGAACGGGTTCCGTCCTTCGCCGGGCAAGATCCTCAACCTGCACCTCCCCGGCGGCCACGGCGTTCGCGTCGACAGCCACGTGTATGCGGGGTATACCATTCCTCCCAACTACGACTCGATGATCGCGAAGCTGATCACGACGGGCCAGTCGCGCGAGGAAGTAATCACGCGCATGAAGCGGGCGCTGAGTGAGTTTGTGATCGAGGGGGTAAAGACCACGATCCCGTTCCACCTGGCGCTGATGGACAACGCGACGTTCCGGTCAGGGAAGTTTACGACGAAGTTTTTGGAGACGTCGTTTGATTTTTCAACGCTGAAGTAGAGCCGGTGGCTTCGGGGGCCTCAGCCACCTTATAGTTCACTTTGTTGTGCTATCGCGGCCTAGCTCACGCGTGCCGCCATTCTCTATCCAACCCTATTTTGTGGTTAGATTTTGCTGCTTAGGCAGAAATCAGAGAGGTGCCTGAGGTTCCCGAAGGCACCGACAACCTATACGTACTGGTTCAGCATCACCGGCATCACCAGCATCAGGATGTCTTCGTTCTTGTCTTTCTCGATCGGGAGGATGACGCCGGCTTTGTTGGGGGCCGTCATGTTGAGCTTGATCTGCTCGGTATCGAGGTTGGAGAGCATTTCAATCATGAAGCGGGCGTTGAAGCCGATCTCGATGTCTTCGCCTTCGTGCTCGCAAGCGAGGCGCTCGTTGGCTTCGTTGGAGAAGTCGAGGTCTTCGGCCGACACTTGTAATTCGCTGCCCGTGATCTTGAGGCGCACCTGGTGGGTGGTCTTGTTGGCGTAGATCGAGATACGCTTCAGCGAGCTGAGGAAGTCGGCCCGGTTGATGGTCATCTTGATCGTGCTGGAGGAAGGGATCACGTTTTCGTAGTCCGGGAAGCGCTCGTCGATGAGGCGGCAGATCATTCGGATGCTGCCGAACTTGAAGAACGCGTTGGCCGGGTTGAAATCGATGGTGACGTCGGTATTTTCCGTGGGCAGCGTGGCCTTGAGCAGGTTGAGCGCCTTGCGGGGGATGATGATGGTGCTGCCGTTGTCGGACTTCACGTCGGTGCGGCGGTAGCGCACCAGGCGGTGGCCGTCGGTAGACACGAACGTGGTGTTTTTGTCGCCCAGGTTGACGTACACGCCGGTCATGGCCGGGCGGAGTTCGTCGTTGCTGGTGGCGAAAATCGTGTTATTGATGGCGCGGCCCAGCACCTCCGAGGAGATGGTGGCCGAGAAATCGTTGGACACCGACGGGACCTTGGGGAAGTCGGTGGCGTTTTCGCCGGAGAGCTTATAACGGCCGTTGTCGGAGCTCAGCTCGATGCTGTAGGTCGACTCGTCCATGGAGAACGTGACGGGCTGGTCGGGCAGGTTCTTGAGCGTATCGAGGAGGATGCGTGCCGGGACGGCGATGTTGCCGCGTTCCTTCGATTCCACCGTAATTTCCGTGATCATGGACGTCTGGAGGTCAGAGGCCGTCACCGTCAGGCGGTTCTTGTCGATCTCAAAGAGGAAGTTTTCCAGGATAGGCACCACGGGGTTGGCGGTGATGACGCCATTGATATACGACAGTTGCTTCAGCAGGTAGCTGGAGTTGACGATGAACTTCATGAAGTAGGCTGTTAAGTGGTTGTTGGGGCTAAGTTAGGAAGAAAATGGAATCGGAAAAACGAACCCAGGCCCATAAGGTGGGTGATCGGGCTTCTATGACGGCCACCTGACTAAAGATGTCCGGAAAACCAGACCGGGCATAACCCAACTGCTGGCACTGCTTCCCGCGATATTGGCTGCACGTATTCTGTTATGTCCTTGAATCTCCGTATAATTGTAATGCGTAACGATACACATAACATCTTCACGCTAACGCAATCCGGAAGATGATACGCTCGTTTCGCCACAAGGGGCTTCGCGAGCTTTTTCTGACAGGCCAATCCGCCCGGTTGCCGCATGCTCACCAGAAGAAGATCAAGATGGTCCTCAACGTTCTTGATGCCGCTTATGAGATCAGAGATTTTCGCTTACCCTCCTTTAGGCTTCACCGTCTTCAAGCCCCTCCGCTGGAAGGATACTTCTCTATTGATATTTCGGCCAACTATCGCCTGGTATTTCGTTTCGAAAGCCACGATGTATTTAATCTTGACTACCTGGATACCCATTAAGAAATGAAGCCCAAGAAGTTCATCCAACACAACCCGCCGCATCCCGGCGCCATTCTTCAGGAGCTCTACTTCGAACCGCTGAAACTCAGCGTGACCACAGCGGCTGAAAAGCTATTCATCACACGACCCAATTTGTCGGCTATCCT
>JAYRXB010000193.1:0-6700 GCA_041917735.1 Cyclobacteriaceae bacterium | reverse complement strand
TTTGAAGTACGGTCAGCAACTTCGCCTGCAACGGCATGGAGAGGTTGCCGATCTCGTCCAGGAAGAGTGTGCCCTTGTTGGCAAGCTCAAACCGCCCGGGCCGGTCTTCCTTCGCGTCGGTGAACGAACCGCGCTTGTGGCCAAACAGCTCGCTTTCAAAGAGGGTTTCGGTGATGGATCCGAGGTCTACGCTGGCAAATGTTTCCTGGCCGCGGCGGGAGTTCCGGTGGATGGCACGCGCGACAAGTTCCTTGCCGGTACCATTTTCCCCCAGGATAAGCACATTGGCGTCGGTATGCGCCACGCGGTCAATGGTCTGGAAGATTCGCTGCATGGCAGGACTCTGGCCGATAATGTCGAGGTACTTGCTGTTGATGGCCTGGTTGATTTCCTGGTTTTTGATCTTCAGGCTCTCCACTTCATCGCGCGTTTCGCGGAGCTTCATGGATGAATAGAGCGTGGCGAGCAATTTTTCGTTTTCCCAGGGCTTCAGCACAAAGTCGGTGGCACCAGCCTTAATGGCCTTCACCGCCATTTGCACGTCGCCATAGGCGGTGATGAGGACCACCACGGCCGACGGGTCGATCTGGAGGATCTTTTCCAGCCAGTAGTACCCTTCGCTGCCGCTGCTGACGTCCTTGGTAAAGTTCATGTCCAGCAGAATGACGTCGTAGTCATCGTTGCCGAGCAAGGCAGGTATGGCTTCCGGATTCTTTTCAATATCGACCTGGGCGAAGTAGCGCTTCAGGTACATTTTGGCGGCCTTGAGCAGATCCTCGTTGTCGTCGACGATGAGGATCTTTCCACGCTTGTTGTCAGTCATAGGTGCGTTTTTGACGTCCGTCGTCCGTGACAGGCAAAGTTGGGACCGAACGCCAAGGCAGCCTGATTTGAAGGGGTGGCCGCCCAGGGGTGTTCAAAGATATCCAAGCTTCGTCCGCAATCGGACAGTGACGTTCAGCTATGAACGTAGATTTCGCAAAAAGGATAACCTTTTGGCGCTTTTCCCCGTTGGCACGGTAGTTGGCAAAGGGCTATGGCCTTGGGCCAAGCCCAAAAAAGCATTTGGATGGATAAGAAGATTGCCAAGAAGACCTGGACGCTGAAGCGGATTGCTACGTACGGAGGTATTTCCCTCCTGGTCCTGTTTGTTGCCTACCAATTCATTTTCGCCGACCGCCGCTCCCGGCTGGTTATTGAAAAGGAAAAAATCACCATTTCGGATATCCGGATGGGGCAATTCAAGGAATACATTCCGCAGACCGGTGAAGTGCAACCGAGCCGTACGGTGTACCTGGACGCCCTGGAAGGTGGCAACGTGAAGCGGGTCGTCCGTGAAAGCGGCGCGATGGTACGGAAAGGTGACCTGATCATGGAGATCTCCAACCTCAATCGCGAGATCGCCGTCCTGCAGCAGGAGGCCCAGCTCGTCGAGAGCATCAACCGTTCGCGCGATACGCGCCTTGGCATCCTCCGCAACGACCTTGACCAGCGTCAGCAGTTGGCCCTCATCGATAACCAGCTCGCCATTCTTCGTCCGCAATACGAGCGTCAGAAGGTGCTGTTTGAAAAGAAGCTCATCGCGAAGCAGGACTTTGAGCGCACCGAAGCGGACTTCAAGTACAACGTCGAGCGCCGCAAGTTTACGTATGAGGCCTACCGCCGTGACTCGTTGGGCCGGATCCAGTCGCTCAAAGATATTGATGTGTCCGAAGACCGGATGAAGCAGAACCTCGTGTCGGTGCGGACGATCCTCGAGAACCTCAACATCAAGGCACCCATCGACGGTCAGCTGTCGACGCAGACACACTGGGAAGTGGGGCAGGCCATCAACACCGGCCAGCGCCTCGGCCAGGTGGACATTGTAGGCAGCTACAAAGTGCGCGTGCCGATCGACGAATTGTACCTGCCGCGCATCAATACCGGCCTGACGGCCACCACCGATTTTGCCGGAAAGACCTATACGCTGGTTATTACCTATGTATACCCGAATATCGTCGGCGGCCGTTTCGAAGTAGACATGGATTTCCAGGGTGAGACACCGCAGGGCCTTCGCCGCGGACAGTCGTTGCGCCTGCGGATCGAACTCGGCCAGCCTTCGGAGGAGTTGCTCCTGCCGATGGGTGGATTCTACAAAGACACCGGCGGCAACTGGGTCTTCATCCTGGAGGGCGACGACCGCGCCGTGAAGCGTGACGTGCGGCTGGGCAGGAAGATGGGCTCCGAGTATTTTGAGGTACTGGAAGGCCTCAAGCCGGGCGACCGGGTAATCACTTCCTCGTACGAGAACTTTGGAACCAACGAAGTTTTAATAATGAAGTAGTGCAACCATTTGACCCGGAAAGCGTCTAATGCCTGTAACGTTTTGGAAAAAAGACAGTATCCCGTAAAACTATTTACCTTTCATTAGCATCTAACCCTTAACGCTGAAATACTATGATCCGACTGAAAAACCTTGAGAAGGTGTACACCACCGAAGAAGTGGAAACCACCGCGCTCAACTCCATCAACCTGGAGATCAAGGATGGCGAATTTGTAGCCATCATGGGCCCCTCCGGATGCGGCAAGTCTACCTTGCTGAATATCCTCGGCCTCCTCGACAACCCTTCCAACGGCGAATACTACTTCGGCGAACACGAAGTCGCCAAGTACAGCGAGCGCCAGCGCGCCCAGCTGCGCAAGGGTTCGATCGGCTTTGTATTCCAGAGCTTTAACCTCATCGACGAACTGACGGTGTTCGAAAACGTCGAGCTTCCGTTGCTGTACATGAAAGTCCCTTCCCAGGAGCGCAAGAAGCGCGTGGAAGAAGTGCTCGAGCGCATGAACATCATGCACCGCCGCAACCACTTCCCGCAGCAGCTCTCCGGCGGTCAGCAGCAGCGCGTGGCGATCTCCCGCGCCATTGTTGCCAAGCCCAAAGTGATCCTCGCTGACGAACCGACGGGTAACCTCGACTCCGCCAACGGCGAAGAGGTAATGAAGCTCCTGTCGCAACTCAACGAGGAGGGTACGACCATCGTGATGGTGACACACTCCCCGTACGATGCCAACTACGCGCACCGCATCGTCAACCTGTTTGACGGAAAAGTGGTGACGGAGAACATCAAGGAGCAGTTCCACATCTAGCATTTTCCGACCCGGACGGCCGGGTCATAAAGAGTTCAGGCAATCTGTTTGACCTGATTCGTTCTTCATAGTTTTAGGTTTAGGTTAGATAAACCCATCCTCTTCGGCCCTTCGACATGCTCAGGGCTGACCGGGGGTGGGTTTTCTGTTTCAGGGGGTTGAAAGCGGACAGCGCCCTGTACACGAATGAACAGCGCACTGCCCGCAGGTTAGAATTCTTGCGCAATTTCGTGCTGGCATGCCAATTGGACTGTCCCGCGCAACCTTTTACCGCTAAAACCAGTCTATATCACATTACCCCACACCGATGATTAAGAACTACCTGATGATCACCCTGCGGAGCATGTCAAAGAACAAGCTCTTCCTGTCCATCAACATCATCGGTATGGCCATAGCCATAGCCTGTTGCATTGTCGCCTATTTCAACTATGACTTCAATGTCAGTTTTGACAGTCATCATGCCAACGCTTCAACCGTCTACCGGGTCAATTCGGTGCGGGAATTCCAGGGTAACCAGACCGTCTATGGCCACGTACCCATCGCCCTGGGCAACGCGGTCCGCCAGAATGTGTCGGACATCGACGCCGTCGTGCGGTATTCACCAGGAGGTGGCAATTTCCGGGTAGGCGATGAGCTCTTTCAGACGAACGTGAGCAACGTGGATCCCGCGTTCTTCGACCTGTTCACCTTTGATTTCGCAGAGGGTGACGGCGTGCTGAAGACCAAGAACCAAATCATCATTAACCAGGAATTGGCGGAGAAGTATTTTGGAAAGGAGAGTGCGTTGGGCAAGACGATGATCCAGGTGTTGGACAGCGGCAAGACAAAAGAATTCACTGTCTCCGGTGTCTTCCGCAAGCAGCCAACAAATTCGAGCTTCCCGGATCCGGCTTTTTCACTGTATGATAACCAGTTTAACGCGGAGCAGATTGTCAATGGGCGTCCCTATAACGAGAATACCTGGTATTTCCGGAGTACGCTGTTTGTGCAGGTAAAGGACCCGGCTCGGGTGGCTTCCATTGAAGCGCAGTTGAAGCCATATACCGCCAACAACAACCAGGTCCGTGAAGATTTCATCATCCGCGAGTTTAAACTGCGGTCACTGGTGGGTATGGCGGTGGATGATGGCTACAACAATCGCCCGGGTACCTGGACACGGGAAGGGTCGCCCATCGCGGCGGTAGTCGGCATCGGCGTAATGGGTATCCTCGTGCTCCTGATCGCCTGTTTCAACCTGACCAACACCGCCGTGGCAATTTCTTCGCGACGCCTCAAGGAGATCGGGATCCGCAAAGTGATGGGCAGCACGCGCAAGCACCTCATTGTGCAGTTCATCGGGGAGACTACCCTGACTTGCCTGATGGCCCTCGTCCTCGGCGTGGCCATCGGCGAATGGCTGCTGATCCCGGCCTTCAACGACCTGTGGCCTGACCTGAAGCTGGAGCCTGACTATTTCGGTCGCCCGAATTTCCTGATTTTCATGGGCGGCGCCCTGCTGTTCACCAGCCTGCTGGCCGGCAGTTACCCGGCATTCTACATCAGCAAATTCCAACCGACAAGCATCCTGAAGGGCAAGCTGAAGTTTGGCGGGACCAACTACTTTACCCGTTTCTTGCTCACGATGCAGTTCGCCATTTCCCTGATTGGAATCGTGTGCAGCTTTGCCTTTACCGACAATGCGAAGTTTCAGCAGGCATTCGACCTTGGATTCAACAAAGAAGGGCTGGTCTTCACGTACGTCAATGGGCAATCGGAATACGAGACGTATCGCAACGCGCTTTCCGAAAACAAGGACATCATTTCGATCGCGGGATCGCAGCACCACATCTACTCCAATTCCTTCAATGACCCCATCAAGCATGAGGACAAGGAGATTGAAGTGGATATTCTGGATGTGGGAGAGGGCTACGTTCCCACGGTTGGCCTTACGCTGCTCCAGGGTCGCAACTTCAATGCCGACAGCGAGACAGACCGCAAAGAGTCGGTCATTGTAACGGAGGGGCTGGTGAAGGAACTGGGCATCCAGGATCCTCTTGGAAAGGAGATCATCTGGATGGATACGGTTCACTACTACATTGTGGGTGTCGTCAAGGACATCTATAACCGCGGACTATGGGAGGCCCTGTCGCCGAGCATGTTCCGCTATGGTCCCAAAGACCGCGTAAACCACATTCTGGTGAAGGCGCCGTCCGATAAACTGAAATCGGTTAACGAATTCATGGAATTGAAATGGAAGGAATTGTTCCCGAACCGGCTCTACAACGGCCGCTACATGAATGAAGAGATTGTGGAAGCGAATACTGTGAATAACAACATCGTAGTGATGTTCATCTTTCTGGGTACGGTAGCCATGCTGTTGTCGGCCACAGGGCTGTTCACCCTCGTGTCGCTCAACATCATCAAGAAGATGAAAGAAATCGGGGTGCGCAAGGTGCTGGGTGCCTCCATGAGCAACCTGGCCCGCGTGATTAACCTGGAGTTTGCCATCATCCTGGTTATCGCCTGTGTAATCGGCGCATTCCTGGGCGCCTGGATGGCCAGCATGCTCATGCAAAACATCTGGAGGTACTACCTCGAGGCGACACCCGTCACTCTGGTTGTTTCCTCGGCGATCCTCCTGCTTGTATCGGCAGTGTCTGTGGGCTACAAAGTCTACAGCACCACCCGGCTCAACCCGGCCAACGTATTGCGGGACGAATAAATATTTTCCGGCGGCTGCAACATCGGCCCCGGTCGCGGCGTCTAAGGTTCAAATTCCTGAATCCTGTGAGCATTTACTCCTCGCCAAGGGGCGAGTGGGACTGATTTTACCAACCAACGACGCGATATGTTCAGAAACTACTTGACCGTGGCCTTCCGCAACATCCGGAAGTACAAATTCTTTTCATTTATCAACATCGCCGGGCTGACCATTGGGATGGCCTGCTGCCTGTTGTTGTTTGTGTATGTGGTCGACGAACTGAGCTACGACACCTTCCATTGGGAGCACGAAAAAGTGTACCGCATCGGCCTCAAGGGCCGTATCGGCGGCCAGGAATTGATGACGTCCAACTCCAGCCTGCCGGTGGGGCCGACGATGCAGGCGGAGATCCCGGGTGTTGAGAGTGTCATGCGACTGATGTATGCCTCTGCCGCGGCAGGATACCCCATGCGCAACGGGGAGAAACTCTTTACGGAGGAGCGTATCGTGATTGCGGATTCCAACTTCTTCACATTTTTCTCTTTCCGTTTGCGGGAAGGTGATCCCCGAACAGCGCTAAACGAGCCCAACACCATCGTACTGACCGAGGCGGTGGCACGCAAGTATTTCGGAACGGTAGATTGCCTGGGCCAGACCCTGGTGGTTGGCAACGACCGCAAGGCAGTGAAGGTCACGGGCATCGCGGAGGAGGCTCCTTCCAATTCGCACTTTTCCTACCAGGCGGTGTTGTCTTTCGCCACCGTAGAGAAAGATTATTTCCCGGGGTGGGGTGGAAACTCTTGGCAGACCTATGTGCGCGTCAATTCGAAGACATCCATCGACGATATTAATACTCAACTGGATGCCATCGTGGCAAAGAACATGGGCAAGGAG
>JAYRXB010000192.1:0-9999 GCA_041917735.1 Cyclobacteriaceae bacterium | reverse complement strand
GCTAGTCGCACGATCAAAAGGCCCGCATCGGTGGAAAACGGACGGCTGCTGAGAAGTCGACCAAGCATGGACTACAGAATTTTGTCGAGGAGCTCCTTGTCCAGCGGCTGAACGCCCGATTTGAAGAACGTCACCGTGGCACCGTCTTCGCTAACGAGGTACTTGGCAAAGTTCCAGTCTGGCTTGTGGCCTGTCTTGGACTGAAGCCACTGGTAAAGCGGGTGTTGGTCTCCTCCTTTCACACTGACTTTCTCAAACATCTGGAACATGACACCGTAGTTGCGTTCGCAGAATTCGGCGATCTCTGCATTGCTTCCCGGCTCCTGCCAGAGGAAGTTGTTGGCCGGGAATCCAAGGACGGTTACTTTGTTCCCATACTGTTCATGCAACTTCTCCAACCCGGCATACTGCGGTGTTTTTCCGCACTTTGATGCCGTATTTACAATCAGGAGTTTCTTCCCCTTGTACTGTGAGAAATCAATTTCCTTTCCATCGAGCGACTTGATTTTCAGGTCATAGATGGAACCCACCGCGGGACCTTGCGGTGAGGAACTTCCGGTAAAGAAGGCGCCGATACCCATAAGTATTGCAACAGGAATGAGGTAGAGGATTCGTTTAGATTTCATCCAGGATTTCTTTCGCCATCGGGCTTACTTTCTGGTTGAAGAACTTCACCGTGCCGTCGGGCTTAACCACATACTTGCAGAAATTCCACGACGGTTCCTGGCCGGTCTTCTCCTTCAGCCACGCATAGAGCGGATGCTGATCATCGCCGATGACGGAGATTTTCTCAAACATCGTAAAGGTAACGCCGTATTCCTTGGTACAGAACTCTGCAATCTCCGCGTTCGTTCCGGGTTCCTGACCACGGAAGTTATTGGCCGGGAATCCCAGGATCGTCACCCGTTTGCCATAGGTCTCGTGCAGCTTTTGCAGGTCGGCATATTGGGGGGTGTATCCGCACTTCGAGGCTACATTGACGATGAGCAGGGTCTTCCCCTTGTACTGGCTCAGGTCAACGAGCTTGCCATCGATCGAATTCACTTTGAGGTCATAGAGGGTGCTAGCGTTCAGCATCCATGCCGTCAGGAAGGTCAGGATCATAACTTTCATAGGAATCGGGTTTGTATGAGAACAAATGTCAGCATAAAATGTTCAACCCTAAAGCTCAATTTATGCCTGCGGTAAGGCACCAAACCCGGTTTGGGAGTCAGTAGATCAGGTACCCGGGTTACATGCGGTCCGGCACGGAGATACCCAGGATCTGCATTCCGGTTCGGATGACATTCGCCGTAGCCGCGGAAAATGCAATACGCTGCGCGCGTTTCAGTGCATCCGGCTCCTGTAGCACGGCGATGGCCTGGTAGAATTGATTGTAGTCCTGAGCCAGCGCATACACATAATTGGCAACAAGGGCCGGAGAATACTCACGGGCAGCCTCCTCAAGTTTGGACGGGAACTGACTGAGTCGGACAATAACCTGACGTTCCAGGGGATGCAGATCAACGGAGTTGCCGTCGGTCCATGACCATTCCGCCCCTGTGATACCTGCTTTCCGAAGCATGCCGCGGATGCGCGCATGCGTGTATTGAATAAATGGACCTGTGTGTCCCTGCAAGGAAATGCTTTCGTTCGGATCGAAGAGCATCCGCTTCTTGGGATCGACCTTGAGCAGAAAATACTTCAGGGCGCCCAGCCCGATCATCTCGGTAAGCGCATGAACCTCTTCCGGCGACATGCCTTCTGTCTTGCCCAGTTCAGCCGTCTGTGCAGCCGCGTCCGTTACCATTTCCTCCATCAGGTCGTCGGCATCGACTACGGTACCCTCGCGGCTTTTCATCTTACCGCTCGGCAGATCCACCATTCCATACGAGAGGTGGTAACACTTCTTCGCCCATTCGTACCCGAGCTTGCCCAGGATGAGGAACAACACTTTAAAGTGATACTCCTGTTCGTTGCCAACCGTATATACTTGTCCTTCAATTTTCGGAAAGTCGCGGAAACGCAGGATGGCGGTGCCGATGTCCTGTGTCATGTAGACGCTGGTGCCGTCGGCGCGCAACAGCACCTTTTGATCCAGGCCATCCGCCGTGAGGTCTACCCAAACCGAGCCATCCTCCTTTCGGAAAAACACGCCCGAGGCCAGGCCCTTCAGTACTTCTTCCTTGCCGAGGAGGTAGGTATCCGATTCATAGTACAGTTTCTCAAAGTCGACGCCCATCCTCCGGTACGTGGCATCAAAGCCGGCATAGACCCAGCCATTCATTTTCTTCCAGAGTGCCACCGTCGCTGCATCACGTGCCTCCCACTTCTGCAGGAGGTCTACCGCTGTTCGCATGATCGGTGCCTCTTTCTCCGCCTGTTCCTCGGTGCGCCCGGCCGCTAGCAGTTCCTTTACTTGCGCCTTGTAGGCCTTGTCAAACTCCACATAGTATTTTCCGACCAACTTGTCGCCCTTCATTCCGCTCGACTCCGGCGTTTCGCCGTTGCCAAACAGCTGCCAGGCCGCCATACTCTTGCAGATGTGAATGCCCCGGTCGTTGATGATTTGCACCTTGTGCACGGAATAGCCGATGGCCTTGTAAATTTCCGCCACCGCATAACCGAGGAAGTTGTTCCGCAAATGCCCGAGGTGCAAGGGCTTGTTGGTATTGGGAGAGCTATACTCCACCATCAGCTCCTTTCCGTTGGAGGGCTGACGGCCGTAGTCAGGATTGGAAATCACGCTTCCAAGCACCTTCAGCCAAGCCTCATCCGAGATAGAAAGATTGAGAAACCCTTTGACGACGTTGAACCTGGAGACCAGTTTCCCGGCTACCAGCTTCTCCCCGATCATTCGCGCCGTTTCCTCCGGGCCTTTCTTCGAAAGTTTCGTTAACGGAAAGCAGACAAGGGTATGGGATCCTTCAAATTCCTGGTTAGTAGGCTGGATTTGCAGTGCTTGCTCTGAGGAACCAAACAGTTCACTCAGAACCTCCTTAATCGCAGACCGAAGCTCGAGCTCTACGTTCATTCAAATCCGCATTTTCAAATTATCAAGAAATCAAATTGCTTACATGTCCAGAATGTAAGCAAACATCAGCGGCGCCACGATGGTGGCATCGCTTTCGACAATGAACTTGGGCGTGTCGATGCTCAGCTTGCCCCAGGTGATCTTTTCGTTGGGAACCGCACCGGAATATGAACCGTAGCTGGTCGTGCTGTCGCTGATCTGGCAGAAGTAGCTCCAGAACGGAACGTTGTCGCGCTCCAGATCCTGGTGCAGCATGGGCACTACGCAAATCGGGAAGTCACCGGCGATACCGCCTCCAATCTGGAAGAAGCCGATGCCGTCCGTGCCGGAGTTCTTGGTGTACCAGTCGGCGAGCCACACCATGTACTCGATGCCCGACTTCATGGTGGAAGCCTTGAGCTCTCCGGTGACCACATAAGAGGCAAAAATGTTGCCCATGGTCGAGTCTTCCCATCCCGGCACCACCATCGGCATGTTCTTCTCTGCGGCGGCGATCATCCACGAGTTCTTGGGGTCGATTTCATAGTACTGCTTCAGGTCCCCGCTGTTCAGCATGCGGAACATAAACTCGTGCGGGAACAGGCGTTCACCCTTGTCTTCGGCATCCTTCCATACCTTGAACAAGTGCTTTTGGAGACGACGGAATGCTTCTTCCTCCGGAATACAGGTATCGGTGACCCGGTTGAGGTGGTTCTGAAGGAGATCCCACTCCTGCTCAGGCGTGAGGTCGCGGTAGTTGGGGATACGGCGGTAGTGGCTGTGTGCCACCAGGTTCATGATGTCTTCTTCCAGGTTGGCACCTGTACACGAAATGATGTGCACTTTATTCTGGCGGATCATCTCGGCAAAGCTGATCCCCAGCTCACCTGTACTCATGGCCCCGGCCAGGGTCACCATCATCTTCTTGCCGTCGGCGATGTGCTTTTTGTAGGCCTTGGCAGCATCCACCAGTGCGGCGGCGTTGAAATGGAGGTAATTCTTCTCAATGAAGGCAGAGATGGGACGGTTTGAGCTCATGCGAGGGTAAATTTGGGGGCGAAGATAGTGATTTGAAGATTTGCCTGCCCGCCTTAAAGAACATAATATGATTCTTGGAATGCCATTTCGGCCTGTTAACAACTATTTCCTTGCAACGGCAGGCGGGAAAATTTGAAGATTTGAAAATTCCGGAATGCGCACCTGCCGGGCCCCGATGAAACCTTCCGCAGGGTCAAATCCTTCATTTTCAGAATGGCTAGTTTTCAAATTGATTTCACCATCTTAGGCCATGCGCAATACCCTCACTATTTTTCTTGTCTGCACCGCTACGCTTTCCCTGGCACAGACCTTTCCGGACACACTGCAGCGAATTGACCTGCTCTTCAGCCGCTGGAACAACGCCACTCCCGGCGTTTCGGTGGCGGTCGAGCGCGACGGGAAGATGATCTATCACAAAGCCTTTGGCCTGGCGGACCTCGAACACGCGGCACCCAACACCACGGAAACAATTTTCGAGGCGGGCTCGGTCTCGAAACAATTTACGGCGGCGGGGATACTCCTGTTGGCATCGGAAGGAGAATTGTCCCTCGATGATGACGTGCGGAAGTACGTGCCGGAACTGCCCAGGTATGACAAGCCCATCACCATCCGTCATTGCATGAACCACACCAGCGGCCTCAAGGACTGGGGTTCGGTGGGTGCGCTTTCGGGATGGCCACGGACAACGCGCGTGTATACCCTTGACCTGGCACTCCAGATCATTTGCCGGCAGAAATCCCTCAACTTTTCACCGGGCAGTGAATATTCCTACAGCAACAGCGGCTACACACTCATGGTGGTGATCATTGAGCGAATAAGCAAAATGTCCCTCGCTGAGTTCACCCGTACACGGCTCTTTGAACCGGCAGGCCTGAAGCATACACAGTGGCGTGAAAACTTCCGCCAGGTCATCCCGGGGCGCGCCGTCGCGTACCGTCGAAATTCAGGTGTCTACGAACAGGAGATGCCCTTTGAGCACATTCACGGGCACGGCGGCCTGCTAACAACGACCGAAGACCTTATCCGGTGGAATCATCAGCTGGAAAATCCAACCATTGGCGGCAACGGCATGGTCAACCTCCGGGAACAGCAAGGCAAACTCACCAATGGACAGACCATCGCTTATGCCGGCGGGCTGTTTGTAAATGTCCATAACGGTTTCCGCGAAGTGTCGCACACGGGTGCCACCGCTGGCTACCGGGCTTACCTGGGTTGGTTCCCCCAGAAGAAGCTGGCAATTGCCCTGCTGAGCAACGATGGCACATTTAATCCTGGAGGAATTGGAAGCCAGATCGCGGATATCTTTCTCGGCAAACAACCTTCGCCTCCAACACTCAACCGTCCCGGCCTCGATGTACCGGAAACGGTATTGAAGCGCTATGAAGGCGTTTACCGAAGCGTTCGGAACTTTGATACGTTTACGCTGAACGTCCTGGTCGGAAAGGTCTGGTCCAACAAAAAAGCCCTTACCGTTCTTCATCCCGACACACTCTATCTGGACAGGCTGTATTGGATAATGAAGAAGAATGGACAGATATTCTTGAAGACCCCTGGTGACACCGGCACATATGTTAAAGTCAGGAAACCTGAAGACGCCTCTCTTCCGGGTTCCTCCACCCAAGCATCATCATACCTCAAGTACCTGGAATCCCTCGTCGGTGTATATCATTCCGAAGAGGCCGATGCGACCTATCGCGCCGAAGTCCGTGATGGAGCTCTCTGGATCACGATGGTTCCCCCCGGACCCTGGCGGTTGGAGCCTGTCTTCTACGATGGATTCAAGGTCGACGGGGATTTGTATGAATTCAAGCGGAACAAGAAGGGGCAGGTAGTATCCATGGAAGTTAGCGTTGGCAGGGCGGAGCGGGTGGTCTTTTGGAAAGAGCAGGCCACCAACTAACTCCGAGGGTCAGGCATCCTGAGCCACCGGCGCTGTCTTGCTGAGAATCACTTTAGCCGTGGCTTCCATGATTTCAAACGCGCTTTCTGCCATGCTGTTCTGCGTGTCCAGCGTCGGGTTTACTTCGGCAATTTCCCATGCACAGAGCTTGGGGCTCTTGGCCAATTCCTCGTTGAGGGCTTTAGCCTCGTCAACAGTCAGACCGTTAGGCACCGGCGTTCCGGTACCTACCGAGATCCGGCTATCCATGCTGTCGACGTCGAACGACACGTAAAGCAGGTCGCAGTGGGCCAGGTATTGGAGTGCTTCCTTCGCTACAGCCGCAGGGCCTAACCGCTTAACGTCCTCGGCCGTGAAGTTGGGAATGCCGTACTTGTTGATCAGGTAGTTTTCGGGCTTCTCCATATCGCGCATGGAGATGAACACGAGGTCCTCCGGGTAAATCTTGGCACCTGGGATTCCGACGTTCATGATCTGCTCCCAGTATTCGATGGTCTCCCCTTTGGGGTCATTGATCTTGCACTCCAGGTTATCGATATCGCACGCCATCGCGAGCGTCATGCCGTGCATGTTGCCGGAAGGTGTCGTGTAGGGTGAGTGCAGGTCGGCGTGCGCATCGATCCAGATGACGCCAAGGCGCTTCTTGGGATGCGCCTTCTTGATGCCGGCTATCGTCCCATAGGCCGTACTGTGGTCGCCGGCCATTACCATGGGGAAAAAATCGTCGAAAAGTTGTTCGTACACTTCCAGGCACACCCTTTCTTCCATGATGAGGACCCCGTCGATGAACTTTGCGTAGGCGTGCTCCGCACTGTTGAACAGGAGTTCGTTGACGTTTTCCACTTCAATCGCCTCGTGTTTCCGAAAGAAATCGGACTTGAGGTCCAGGCTGGCAATTTTCATGGCTTCCACCCCAAGGCTGGCTCCCCGGGTACCCGCGCCGATTTCGGACTTTACCTGAATGATTTTGATTTTCTCGCTCACAAACGGACAGATTTAAGGTGACTTAAAACAGAACAGAAACCCAGAAGGTTACCGTTCCTGCCTCAGAGGTCGGGCAGGGCATGCAGGGAGGCGAGACGGGGCAGAAATTGGAGGCCTTGCATACCAAATGTGTATTGCAAAGATGGCAAATTTATTCCAATATTGCCCCCTTTATGAATCTCCGGCCCGAACGATGAAGAGCTACCGCGAACTCATTGAACAGACTTTCGAGTTTCCTCAGGAAGAGTTCAAGGTGTGGGAACACGAACTATTGTTCAATGACGTGCCCCTGATGGACATCATCAAGGAATACGGCACCCCGCTCAAGTTAACCTACCTCCCCCGCATCAGCGAAAATATCCGGTTCGTCCAGGCGACGTTCAACAACGCCATGGAACGGTTCAAGTACAATGCCAAGTACACGTATTGCTACTGCACCAAGTCATCGCATTTTTCCTTTGTACTTGAAGAGGCGCTGAAGAACAACGTGCACATCGAGACCAGTTCGGGATTTGACATCAATATCGTGCGTTCGCTCTATGAGCGTGGCCGGATCACCAAGGATACGTTTGTGGTCTGCAACGGCTTCAAGATGCCGGCCTACACGGACAATATCTCCAACCTGATCAACGACGGCTTCCAAAACTGCATCCCGCTGCTCGATACGCTAGGGGAAATCGACGTCTACGAAGCCAAAGTAAACGTCCCGTACAACGTCGGCATCCGCGTCGCTTCCGACGAAGAACCCAAGTTTGAATTCTATACTTCCCGCCTCGGCATCCGCTACAGCGACATTGTTCCGCTCTATAAGGAGAAGATTGCCACAAGCTCCAAGGCCAGGCTCAAGATGCTCCACTTCTTCATCAACACGGGCATCAAGGATACGGCGTACTATTGGAGCGAACTGAGCCGCTTCATTTTCAAGTACTGTGAACTGCGCAAGATCTGCGATTCCCTCGACTCGATCGACATCGGTGGAGGATTCCCCATCAAGACTTCCCTGACGTTCTCGTACGACTACAAGTACATGATCGAGCAGATCGTGGAAAACATCAAGTGGATCTGCGACAAGAACAATGTACCCGTTCCCAACATCTTCACCGAATTCGGAAGCTTCACGGTCGGCGAAAGCGGCGCGATCCTGTATTCCGTGGTAGACCAGAAACTGCAGAACGACAAGGAACTCTGGTACATGATCGACGGATCGTTCATCACCCAGATGCCCGACGCCTGGGGGTTGAACCAGAAGTACATCCTCATGGCCCTCAACAAATGGGATGACCCTTACCACAAGGTAAACCTCGGCGGCCTCACGTGTGACAGCATGGACTACTACAACTCCGAAGCACACATCGGCGAGGTGTTCCTTCCCATGATCAACGACGAAGAGCGACTGTACATTGGCTTCTTCCATACCGGCGCCTACCAGGAGTCACTCGGCGGTTACGGCGGCATTCAACACTGCCTGGTGCCGGCACCGAAACACGTGCTGGTGTCGCGGAACGAAGACGGTGAAATCTTCACCCAACTGTTTGCGCCCGAACAAAGCGCAGAAAGCATGATGCGCGTCCTGGGCTACGCCAACGGTTCTTCCGTGGCCGAAGCAAAAATCGACAGCCTCAAGTCCAACGCCTGATCAGGCTTCAGCGCCTCCGGTGCGCTGCGCAATTCAATTCGGAGAGAACTTCGTCTCTTTGAAATCGGCCGGAATCTTGAAATCCGACTCATTCAATTTCATGCGCTTGAGTTCCTTGACTTCCATGATCATGGTTCCTTCTGGTGCCGCGGATTCAATTCGCAACGGAATACCCTGGATCTTGTCGGAAAACAGAGGCTGACCCTGCGCGGTACGCTGGCGGGTCAGGGCCTTCATGTCCATGTCCTTGATGTCGGTGGTGGTCCACATGACTTGGCTCACGGATTGGCCCGCGCTCTTCATCTCCACGAGGTATTTCTGGCAGTTGTAACCCAGGATCGTCAGGGTTTGCGGTGTACGCGTAACCGTTACTTCCGGTGTAGTGCCCGCCGAACCTTCCGGCATCGTAGAATATGCCTTACGCTGCCTGTCAACCCTTACCGGCGGCTTACCTTCCAGGTACAGCATCTCCATTCCGTCGGCCATCCCTCCTTCCATGAGCGTAACCATGTTTGCACCCTGAACCTTCATGGTCATGCCCTTCGGCATCATGCTGTTCATGTCGCCAGCGCCACCCCTCATGGACTTCATGGCCTGCTCCATGGCCGCCTTGACCTGCGGGTTCTCCTCCATCATTTTCTTCATTTCCGGGTCATTCATCTTCGCCTCCATCTCCTTCATTTGCGCCTGGGTCTCCGGATCATTCATGTGCTGTTGTGCCTCTGCCATTTGTGCCTTCATTTTCGGATCGGTGATTTCGATCGACATCGACCAGCGTACAATACCCTCAAAAGACTGAGCCCGGACACCCAAGGCGACCAGGACCAAAATAAAGCCCATTATGTTTTTCATGATTTGCGGTATCGGGGGAATTTGAAAAACCGGCTACCGATACCCAAATATCTCCATTTCAACCGGTCAGAGCAAGATTAGCTCCAACCCTGCCTTTTCTCACTTTGCCATGTCGCGACTTTTCTTATCTTCATTTCATACAATTTTCGCCACCACAAAATCCAACGCATATGAAAATATACGACGACAAGCACATCAAAAACATCGCGCTGCTTGGCGCTCCCAAATCGGGAAAGACCCTCCTGGCGGAGGATATGCTGTTTGAAGCCGGGATTATCCACCGCCGCGGCACCATTGAAGGCAAAAACACGGTTTCCGACTACCACGAAATCGAACAGGAGCGTGGCAACTCCGTTTTCGCCACCAGCCTCCACACCGAGTGGAGAGATTACAAGATCAACATCATCGATACACCCGGTTTTGACGACTTCGCCGGCGAAATGATCGCTTCCCTTCGCGTGGCCGACACCTGCGTCATGGTTATCAATTCGCAACACGGCGTAGAAGTGGGCACGGAACTCGCCTGGAACTACGCTGAGCAGTTCCGCAAGCCGGTCATTTTCGCCATCAACCAGGTTGATCACCCGAAATCGGACT
>JAYRXB010000191.1:0-2915 GCA_041917735.1 Cyclobacteriaceae bacterium | reverse complement strand
GCTCACTGAGAAATCCTCCGGCTACCGTACCATAACAAAGGAGATGAATGCCGTGGTGACGACAAAGATCCAGCAATCCCTTCTCCGGCCGGTTGTCGATCAGCGAATACTGCACTTGAAGCGTCGATAGCCGCACGCCCGAATCAAGGATCTGTCGGGTGGCTTCCGTATTGAAGTTTGTTCCCGAAATGAAACGAATCTTTCCCGCTTGCTGCAATTCCTTGAGCCAGTTGGCGGCCTCCACCCAGCCGGGCACGTCATAGGTCCACCAGCTGAACTGAACCATGTCGAGACGCTCAACACCCAGGCGTTGCAGCGAGCGGTCGATAACCCGTTCGGCGTAGCGCTTGTTCAGCGTAGGCAGCGCGTCGTAGTCAGGCACAAACTTGGTAAGCACCTGGATATCGTTGTGCGATCCGCGACGCTTCTTTCGTTCGGCGAGAAACTTTCCAATCAACTCTTCAACACCCGTGTAGATGTCCGCACAGTCGAATGTGGTTACGCCGGCATCCGCATAGGCGAACATATCTTCTACGGGGTCAACGCCCACAGCCTGGCTATGGCCAGCGGAAAGCTGCCAGCCACCCTTGATGATCCGGGAGATGGAAAATCCCGGCTCCAATTCCATGCGCTGTACGCTCATGACGGTTCCTTCCAGTCGTTGTGATCGGGGAGCGGCACCACGGTGGTGTCAGCGCGCTCGATCGTACGGCGGCCGATGCGACTGATGCGGAATTTTGCTCCGCAGTGCGGGTCTGGGCAGGCGATGATATGATCGGTGGCCATCCAGTCAAATTCGTTCAGCGGCCGTTGTTTGGCGGGCAGGAGCGGCAACAATGCGGCGAGGGCATAGAGGGAAAATGGCTTTTCGCTCTTGAAGTGGAGGTTCTCGCCACGTACTTCAAAGGACTCGCCCACCTGGTGGCTGCAGACGAAGGGTTTGTCGCCTTCGATAGTTTCGACGCGGAGGTCGTACAGATGAAACTGGGGCATAACGGTTCAACAGTTCAGAGGTTCAACAGTTCAATGGTTCAAAAATAAGGATTCAAGGCTTGCGCCAACATGGGGAATTGAAATCGTGCGGGTTCACCAGTTCAATAGTTCCACACCCCCAACTGCTGACCGGTGGACCCAGGATGCAGAAAAAAAGAGAGGTCGATTGGCCTCTCTTTCGTTGTGAAATCGGGTGAGGTCAGATTTTACGCGTGCCGGTCCAGGTGCCGGACGTCCCGCTACTGCCCGCCCAGTTGCCGGAGCAACCGGAAGCGTCAGCTGACAAGGTTCCAGAGGCGGTCACGCTGCTTCCGGAAGAGGTGATGGCAATGGTTGTACCCGAAATCACTCCATTAAATGAGCCGTTGCTAGTACCCGTGTATACACCAGCGAGCACGTTAAACTGTGTACAAAAATTCCATTTTCCGGAGGAATCGCCGGCATAGGTTCCCTCATAGACCTTGACTTGCGCGGCGGATACTTCCTTGACGATCACGCCATCAAAGTCCGAAGTTCCGGCCAGGTCAAGACCAAACCCAAAACTGGCCGCATCTGCATCGGCCGAAAAAGTCATCTTCCAATCGGAAGAGGTGAACAAGGCATCTACAATTGCCTCCCCCGATGTCCAACCAGCCAGGTCAGTAGTGGACAACGTGCGGCTCACACCGTTGTAGACGATAATGGCTTCAGTCTTGCCCTCCTGGAGAACGATCTTGATCGTTCCCGACGAGGAAGCGTTGGCGAATGTCCCTTTGTAGATGCCTCCACTCTTGGTGTCATTCTCTGCTTTCGCTTCGGCCGTGGTGGCAAGCGATGGCGTTGCCGGAGCAGGGTCATCTTTCTTGCACGAAACCGGGCCAAGCAACACGATGCCGGCCAGGATGAAGTAGACTATTTTTTTCATAGTAGGTAGGATGTGTTGCGGTGTGAGGTTGGAGTCAAGGATAAATATAAATGAAATTCCGATCAGATAGGGCAACCAGCGGGTAACCTGCCCAAGACCCACGACGTATAACCCACTTCCATTAAAAAATACCCCATATTTAAGGTATGAATCCATTCGGGCCCGCGCTGGCTGTAGCACTTATCCTCGTGCACTTCTCCGCTGTTGGGCAGAAGGATGCGACGGCCGATCCCCGAACGATATTTGATGCCAGCAATTATGACTTTGATGCGCGCGCAGCGCTGGAAGTCGATCATGGGTGGGGGTTGTATTGGAAGCAACTCTATACGCCCCTATCGTTGAAGCGTGCACAGCCGCCTACCATTTTTCCGCCTCAAACACATTGGGCATCCGCATCAGGGCTTGAGCCCCTTGGCTTCGGTACCTACCGCATACGAATCTTGCTGCCACACAACCATCATGGCCTATCCCTCTACTTTCCAACCATCAATGCATCCAGCCGTATCTGGCTCAACGGCAAATGGGCTGCTTCATCAGGGCTTGTGGGTGATCGGGCCGACCAATACCGTGCGGAGTTGACTACGCTGCTGGTGCCTTTGCCCGACAAAGAGGAAACGGTGGATGTGCTCATCCAGGTAGCTAACTTCAATCACCCGAATGGTGGATTCTCCGGTTACCCCCGCATCGATCGGACACCCGACCTGGTAGAAGGCCTTGCGCGCGCCAACGGTGTTCAAAATTTCTTCGCCGGCTGCCTGATCGCGATGGCGTTGTATCAACTCATTCTCTTCTCGTTGTACCGGAAGGGAAAGCCTTTTCTCTGGCTTTCCCTTATCTGTCTCGGCGTTGCCGCACGGGCACTCGTCATTCATGGTGGTTCATTGCTATTGCCCAATCTCTTCCCTTCCGTATCGTGGGACATCTGGAAGAAACTCGAGTTTGGATCCGTCTACGCCATTGTCGCCTTCTTTCCGCTCTACGTGTATGACCTCTTCCCGCGCTATGCTAACCGGAAGCT
>JAYRXB010000190.1:0-6108 GCA_041917735.1 Cyclobacteriaceae bacterium | reverse complement strand
GGGAAAAAATTCGGAATTTCACCACCCCATGCTGCTTAACGAGGCCTTTTACCGTCGCCAGGACGTTACCCGGATTGCCCGGGACCTGCTGGGCAAGGCTTTGTTTACCCGAATGGATGGAAAGACTACGGCCGGGATCATCGTGGAGACAGAGGCGTATTCCTGGAAGGAGCGCGGATGCCATGCCTACAATAACCGGATGACAGCGCGCAATGCCGTCATGTTTGGTGAAGGCGGGAATGCCTACGTATACCTCTGCTATGGAATGTACAACCTGTTCAATGTCGTCACGAACCGGGAGGGTAAGGCCGACGCCGTGCTTATCCGTGCGCTGGAGCCCGTGGAAGGATTGGCAACCATGCTGAAACGAACAGGCGTAGGAAAGCCGGCCCGTATTACCAGTGGCCCCGGTAAACTCACCCGGGCCCTGGCCATTGATCGCAAGCACAATGGGGTGCCGCTTTCTTCCCGCCAGGTATGGCTAGAGGATGCCGGGGTGCGCATTGCCCGTGGTATGACCGTGGCAAGTCCTCGAATTGGCATAGACTATGCGGGAGAAGATGCGAATCTCCCGTGGAGGTACACGATTAAAGACAACATATGGGTTTCAAAATGACGCACCGCATGACTAGCTGGCAACCGGAGCCGGGAAGACAAACGCTGTCACCGGCCATCAGCCGCACTGTTGCGTTGCTGGTGCTTCTGCTTCCCGTTCTCGGGTTTACCTCACACGTCCACGCTCAAACCAAGCCCTTCACACAGCGGGCACTGGATGAGCCGAATTCTTCGTATGACGAGCAGTCGCCGATGATCGCACCCGATGGCAAGGTGATGTATTTCACGGTGACAGGCCATCCCTCCAACATCGGTGGCAAGAAAGACCTGGGTGATATCTGGTATTCGGTGTGGCTGGGCGATGCCTGGGGTCCTGCCATTCACGCAGGCAATGTCATCAATGACGAAGGCTACGATGCCGTCATCGGCTTTTCTCATGACGGAGAACGGATTTTTCTTGCCAACAATTACCATGCAACTACCCAGGGCTTTTCCCTGGCCCACAAAACTGCGGATGGATGGAGCAAGCCGGAATACATTCGGATTCCGTATTTCCGGAACCGGGCTCCGTACACCTTCGCCTACTTTTCCATCACGGCAGAAGCCCTGGTTTTTTCCGCAGAACCATTCGGTGACACCTTTGGCGCGGAAGACATCTACGTGTCGTTGCTCGAACAGGGCAAGTGGATGGAACCCAAGAACCTTGGCGCCACCATCAACACCGGCCAGCAGGAGTGGGCACCCAGCCTCAGCGCTGACGGCAAGATATTGTACTTCTCGACTACGGCACGAAAAGGGTATGGCAGTTTTGACGTATACTACTCCGAACGCCTCGACGATACCTGGACAAACTGGTCACCGCCTGTCAACATGGGCGCCAACGTGAACTCCGAGGGCCGGGACCTGCATTACCGTACCATGCCCGGCACGAAGCTGGCGATCTTCACCTCCACACAAAACAGCGACGGTTATGGTGACATCAAGGTGTTTACACCACCGCCGAACCTTCAGGATTCCCTCATCGCCCAACGACCCGATACGATTGTCCGCTTGGTGGAGATCGTTCGGGACAAGCCGATTACGAAGGACGAGAAGTTGTTCAAGGTCTCTGGCCGCGTCACGGATCTGAAAACGGGTGACCCGGTGCGTGCCACGGTATCGTTTCACAGCGACAGCACATTCAAATCGACAGCCGGCCGCGATGGTCGCTTTGAGGTAAGATTCCCATCGGTCAGCGAGTATACCGTTCGCGTAGAAGCCCCGGGGTATGTTGGCACATTTGAGAAACTCGACGTGCGGACGTATGAGCTGATGTTCCTGGAGATGAACTTCAAGCTTCAACCCATTGAAATTGGTGCCACCGTAAACCTCAAGAGCGTGCTGTTCAAGCAGAGCCTGCCCGACCTGTTACCAGAAAGCAATGACGAGCTCGACCTTGTCGTAAGTTTCCTCCAGGACAATCCCAAAATAGAGATCCTGTTGAGTGGCCATACCGACAACCGCGGCGACCCCGAGCATAATCGGAAGCTCTCTGAAAAGCGTGTCCAGAAGGTAAAGGAGTACCTGGTGTCCAAAGGCATCAGCGGCCGCCGCATCACCGGCAAGGGGTTTGGCGGTTCCCAACCCATTGCCGACAACAAGACAGAGGCGACGCGAAGGCTGAACAGGCGGGTGGAGTTTACGATCGTGAAGGACTGAATGGTGCCGACTGTGGGGCAATGGGCGCACCGGCAGGGTTAAACCAATTTTACCGAAAAGCGTATCTTCCCCAAACCGTTTCTGAATGCTGCGCGCTATCCTTACCCTCACCACGCGACATTTCTTTCGCAACCTGTACTTCTCATCCATTACACTGGGTAGCCTGGTGGTCGGGATCGCCGTGGTGGTTCTCCTTTGCTTGTGGGACCGTTATGAGTTTGGCTACGACCGCCAGGACCCGGACGCGGAGCGGGTGTTTGTGGTGCTGAGCAATGAACGACTGGACGGGGAGATCAGTACCAGCGAGTCCTATAATGTGCCTATGGCCGATTTCCTCACTTCGGAGTTGCCAGAGGTGGAAGCGATGACCCGCATCGATAATTCCGAGCAGCAATTTACCGTTGATCAGCGTACACTGCGCAAGTCCGGCATTTACGCGGACAGCACCTTCTTTAAAATTTTTCCTGCTGCCATCCTGGAAGGTTCCCCGGAGACCCCGATGCCGGGCACGCGGTCGGTGGCGATCTCGGATGTGTTGGCACGGCTGCTGTTTCGCGACAGCTCACCATTGGGAAAGTTCGTCCTCCTGGATGGCAAGCGCGAGTTGGTCGTCACTGCGGTTTACCAGGAATACCCCAGGAACAACAGCCTTCACTACGTCGATTTTGTGCTCCCATTCCATTCCAAGCCGCGCCAGCCGGAGGAGTGGGTCAACTATTACGTAAAGCTCTACCCGGACGCGGATAAGCTGGCGGTGGAAAAGAAGATTGATGTACACCTCCAAAAGGTATTTGGGCATGACAGGAACACAGCCTACCTCCATGCACTGACCGATTGGCGGTTGCGGTGGAATTTCGAGAACGGTAAGCCTTCGGGGGGCCGGATCGTCTACGTTGTGATCTTCAATGTTACCGGGGCGTTCATTCTGCTCATGGCCTGCATCAACTATGTAAACCTGGCGACGGCACGCGCAAGCCGCAGGGCACGCGAGATTGGTGTACGGAAAGTGACGGGGGCAACGCACCACGTGCTGATGAAACAGTTCCTCACGGAGAGTTTGATTTTGTCGACAGTGGCCTCCGGGTTGGCACTTGGACTGGTGGCGTTGGTGCTTCCTTCGGTCAGGTTGTTTCTCAGTTTGCCACTTTTCCTGGAGTGGACCGACCCAGTCTTGCTCAGTGGTATGTTCGCCATTGCGGTGATCACTGGCTTGTTGGCCGGAGCATATCCCGCCTTCCTGCTTTCCGCCGTTCGGCCAGCGGCTGTCCTGAAGGGCAATGTCTACAGCATGCTGGCCGGGGCAGGGGTTCGCAAAGCCCTGGTGACGTTCCAGTTTGCGTTGTCCATTGGCCTGGTCTTCGTGGCGCTGCTGATGTGGAAGCAAACGGACTTTCTTCTTCAGCGCGATGTGGGGTACGACAAGCACAATGTTATCAACGTATGGTGGCCGACGGACGTCGCGCTGCCCCAGGAGTCGTTCAAGACGGAATTGGCGCGGCATCCTTCTGTGAAGGCGGTGGCCTTTGGCGGCGCCAGCCCGATGGAGATTAACGGTTATACGGAGGTGAAGTGGGCTGGAATGCACGCCGACAAGCCAACGTTGCTTTATGGTGTCACCGTAGATTTCGATATGATTCCCACGCTGGGCCTGAAGCTCGTGGAGGGACGCAACTTTTCACCCGACCGCCCTTCCGACAGCAGTAACTTTGTCATCAACCGCAAGGCGGCGGAGTTGATGGGCATGGAGCATCCGGTGGGTCAGCAGATCAGCTACAGCATGTTTCGGGAGACGAAGGGGGAGATCATTGGTGTCATCGATGATTTTCACAATGACGACATCCACCTTCCCATCGCCCCGGTGGTTTTTGTGGCCGGAAGACCGAAAGAGTTATTCAATCTGTTCGTGCGCTATGAAGAGGGCCAGGCAACGGAGGCCCTGGCTAACCTGAAGTCCGTGTTCGCGAAGTTTTACCCGGGCGTATCGTTTTCGCACAGCTTTCTTGACGAAGACTTCGAAATGCAAATGTATCGGGAGATCTTCCTCGGCAACATTTCAATGGCGCTGACTGTCATCGCCATCTTCATTGCCGTGCTGGGCCTGCTGGGGTTGACCTTGTTCAGTGTTGAGCGGCGGACCAAGGAAGTGGCTATCCGGAAGGTATTGGGTGCAACGGTAGCCCAGGTCATGGCATTGTTTTTCCGCGAGTTTGTAAGACCGGCGCTGGTGGCCATCTTGATTGCTTTTCCCATTGCCAACTACTTCATACAGCAGTACCTGGAGGCATTCGCCTACCGCGTTCCGGTTACCGCGCTCACGTTTTTGTCCATTGCGATTGGAGCCTTGATGGTGATAAGTGTTGTGGTTTCGTTTCATACCTATAAGGCGGCAGTGACGAATCCGGTGGAGGCGTTGAAGTGGGAGTGAGAATTAAGGTGTTGAGGTGTTGAAATGCTGAGGTGTTGAAGTGTTGGAATAGTTATTCGGTTGTGGGTTTTGCTTAATTTCGATCCTTTATCACCAACACTCAATGACCCCGGCGTCCATTTCTGTTTTGTATCGGTGGCTGTCTTTCGGGGTACTCCTCCTGGGTATTTCGGTGCCATACTTTTGGATGGAAGGCTCGACGTGGGCTAAGGTATCCTGGGGTGTGAAGCTCAACCTGGAGTTTCACATAGGTTACCTTTTTCTGCGGTGGTTGTCCCTGTACGCCCATCGACGAATTTCCCGAAGGGGGCCTGTGGCTGCAAACCATGCACGGCAGGTCTTGATGATCTTCAGTTGGCTGGTGATGATCCTGTCGGTGTTCGCATTGGTAGATGCTGTCAACAACGACCTAATGAGCAGGCACTATGTAAATCTGGCCTATTCCATGACGAATATCACAGTATTCCTGGCAGCATATTCCGTATTTTTAACGATGAAGGCTAAACCCAGGGAACCCGAACAAACACAACCATGAAGACACTACTCATTACGCTATTTACGGCATTCGCATGCTATACCAACGCACAGGATGTTGCTCGCTGCAAAGATGCCGAGCCCACGTACATTAACCGGATGCCGGGTTTTTACATCAGTGAGTGTAAGAACAGTGACTACAATGACGTGGAGTTTGTGTATTACGTTAAGGGCAGTGCGCAGAAGATCAATAAGGGCGGGAAGTATTATAATATCTTCTATTCAAAGAGTGAGCAGGAGACGCAGAAATTCAGCAGCGCCCAAATCAACCAGAACTATGACAATGCCATTGTCAAGGTGAAGGGCAAGGCCCTGGACGATCGAAAGACCACGTTCGCTGCCACCGTGAACGGAAAGGAAGTGTATATGAAAGTTCATACCGCGGCCAACTCAACAGACTCAAAGAGTTACCGCCTCGAACTGGTGGAAGTGGAGGTAATGCGGCAGGATGTGGTGGTAGACATGGGTGAGGCCATCAATCGAGACGGGAAGGTCGCCCTGTATGGGATATTGTTTGATGTCGGCAAGGCGGACATTAAACCAGAGTCTGCGGCTGCGCTGGCCCAGATTGTAGACTACCTGAATGCCAATCCCAAGGTCATGATTCACATCGTTGGGCACACGGACAATACCGGAACCCTTGCCAGCAATACAACGCTATCAAAAGCGAGGGCGGAGAGCATTAGAAATTACCTTATCGCCAAGGGCAAGATCGCTGAGGCGCGACTCTCTTCAGCGGGCGTGGCATCACTTTGCCCGGTAAGTACAAACGACACGGAGGAGGGCCGGAGACTGAACAGACGGGTTGAAATTGTGAAGCAGTAACCTTCGTAAAGGCGTACGTAATCTCCGTTTGCTTGCGGATAACAGTCAGATTCAAACCTTCGGCAGGCTCG
>JAYRXB010000189.1:0-2125 GCA_041917735.1 Cyclobacteriaceae bacterium | reverse complement strand
TAAATCTGGAAAGCACTATAAGTTGTACGAGAAGCTGGGCGCACATGCCGGGATACACCAGGGCGAGAAGGGAACCTACTTCGCGGTCTGGGCTCCCAATGCCCGTGCAGTATCGGTGATCGGCGACTTTAACTACTGGAAGGCCGGCCAGCATCCCCTCAACCCGCGCTGGGATGAGTCGGGAATCTGGGAGGGGTTCATTCCGGGGGTCGGAGAAGGTCAGGCTTACAAGTATGCCATCCATTCCAACCTGGGTTCGTACCTGGAGAAGGCAGACCCCTTCGCCCGTTACGCAGAGATAGCCCCGAAGACGGCGTCGGTGACCTGGAATTCAGAATACACCTGGAAAGACAAGGTGTGGATGGCGGAACGCAAGCACACGACCGGAAAGGTGAAACCCTACTCGGTGTACGAAGTGCATGCGGGCAGTTGGAAACGCAAGGCTGAAGACGGAAATCGTTCCCTTTCCTATCGCGAACTGGCCCAGGAGCTCGTAGAGTATGTCACGTATATGGGCTTCACGCATGTGGAGTTTTTGCCCGTGATGGAGCACCCGTTTTTTGGATCGTGGGGCTACCAGCTTACCGGGTACTATGCCCCGACAAGTCGCTTCGGCACACCCGATGATTTCAAGTTCCTGGTGGACGCCCTCCACCAGGCAGGTGTAGGTGTGATCCTCGACTGGGTGCCTTCGCATTTTCCGGGCGACGCACACGGCTTGTTTGAGTTCGATGGCACGCATCTTTTCGAGCATGCCGACCCCCGGAAGGGATTCCATCCCGACTGGAGCAGCTATATCTACAACTATGGCCGTCCGGAAGTACGCGCATTCCTCATCAGCAACGCATTGTATTGGCTGGATGAGTTCCACATTGATGGCCTGAGGGTCGATGCCGTGGCGTCCATGCTTTACCTCGACTACTCGCGGAGAGCCGGGGAATGGATTCCCAACCAATACGGTGGCAACGAGAACATCGAGGCCATCATGTTTCTCAAGGAGTTTAATGAGACCGTCTACGGCACGTTTCCCGATGCCATCACCATTGCAGAAGAATCGACAGCATGGACCGGTGTGTCGCGGCCGACGTACCTCGGTGGACTGGGCTTTGGCCAGAAGTGGATGATGGGCTGGATGCACGATACCCTCCGGTATTTCAAAAACGATCCCATCTACCGGCAGTATCACCAGAACGATATCACCTTCAGCATCATGTACGCGTTCACCGAGAACTTCATGTTGCCGCTCTCGCACGACGAGGTAGTGCATGGAAAAGGTTCGCTGTTGGGACGCATGCCTGGCGACGAATGGAGAAAGTTCGCCAACCTCCGCCTGCTCTTTGCCTACATGTACACCCATCCCGGCACGAAACTGCTGTTCATGGGTGGCGAATTCGGGCAGTCTGGCGAATGGAATCATGACCGCAGCCTGGATTGGCACCTGACGCAGCACCCGCTGCACAAGGGAGTCATGGAAAACGTACGCGAACTGAATCGGCTTTACAAAACCGAGCCTGCGCTCTATGCTCACCCGTTTGATCCCAAAGGATTTGAGTGGGTAGACTACGATGACCGCCAGAACAGCGTGATTGTCTTCATGCGGAAGAGCGATTATGCTGCCGACGCGCTCCTGGTCGTCTGCAACTTTACCCCGCAGGTGCAGCAGCACTACCGGATCGGGGTTCAGGTTCGCGGCTACTGGAAGGAAATTGTCAATTCCGACCAGCCACGCTTTGGTGGAACCGGGTTGCTGAACAACGGCCTGCTGGCAACCACGCCCGTGAAGTACCACGGTCGCGATTATTCGCTCACCATCACCTTGCCGCCATTGGCCGTTTGCGTGCTCAAGTTGGAGCGCGAGGAGGCTGAATTTGAATTAGGAAGCTAGCTACCGGTCCTGTGACCAACAACAAGTACATCTGCATCCACGGTCACTTCTACCAGCCCCCGCGGGAGAATGCCTGGTTGGAAGTCATCGAAATCCAGGACACCGCCCACCCGTACCACGACTGGAACGAGCGCATCAGTGCGGAGTGTTATGCGCCCAACACGGCCTCACGCATTCTCGACAATGCCGCCGGCGTCATCAAGAATATCACCAACAACTACGAACGGATCAGCTTCAATT
>JAYRXB010000188.1:0-3788 GCA_041917735.1 Cyclobacteriaceae bacterium | reverse complement strand
CCGCATCGGTGCGCATCGCTGCGCTCGATGTGGGTATCAAGACCAGCATCCTCCCCACCCTGGCCGCCCGGGGCTGTTACATCCAGGTCTTCCCGGCGAAGACGACGTTTGCCGAGATGGATCGCTGGAACCCGGATGGGTATTTCATCTCCAACGGACCGGGTGATCCTTCGGTGATGGATTACGCCATCAAAACAGTTCGTGATATTCTCGATGCCGATAAACCACTCTTCGGCATCTGCCTCGGCAATCAATTGCTGGCCCTGGCCTGCGGACTCTCTACCTATAAAATGCACCACGGCCACCGCGGTTTGAACCACCCGGTGAAGAACCTGATCACCGGGTTGGGCGAGATGACATCGCAGAACCACGGGTTTGCGGTCAGCGACAAGGACCTGGGCAAGAACCCGGATGTGGAAGTCACGCACTTACACCTGAACGACAATACGATCATGGGTATCCGACTCAAGAGCAAAAAGGCGTTCTCCGTACAATACCACCCCGAAGCATCCCCCGGCCCACATGACTCGCGTTATCTCTTTGATGAATTTGTTTCGATGGTCAAGGAGTATCAGGCGTCGGGAGTTAGCCACCGGTTACCGGTTACCGGTGACCGTTGACCGGTTTATTGGATTTGAAGAGATATTAAACAAATTATCTTGAAATATGAGTTACATTGAGAGTATCCACGCCCGTCAAATTCTCGACAGCCGTGGCAATCCCACCATAGAAGTAGATGTAGTTACTGAAAACGGTTCTGTCGGCAGGGCCGCGGTACCTTCGGGGGCATCCACGGGCTCCCGCGAGGCCATCGAATTGCGCGATGGTGATAAGAAACGCTACATGGGCAAAGGCGTCCTCAAGGCGGTTGACAATGTCAACAACAAGATCGCAGAGGCCATTGTAGGAACTTCGGTTTTCGAGCAGTCGCTGATCGATAAGACGATGATTGCCCTGGACGGAACGCCAAACAAGGCAAAGCTTGGCGCCAACGCTATCCTCGGCGTATCCCTCGCCGTGGCCCGTGCAGCTGCATCCGCCTGCGGTCAGCCGTTGTACCGCTATGTCGGTGGCGTGAACGCGAACACACTGCCCGTTCCGATGATGAACATCCTCAACGGCGGCAGCCATGCAGACAACTCCATCGATTTCCAGGAATTCATGGTGATGCCGATCGGGGCTGCGACCTTTTCGGAAGCGCTTCACATGGGGGCTACCGTGTTTCATACCTTGAAGAAGGTGCTTCACGACAAGGGTTTGTCGACCAACGTGGGCGACGAGGGCGGTTTCGCTCCGAACCTGAAGTCCAACGAGGAGGCCATCGAGGTGGTATTGAAAGCCATTGAGCAGGCCGGGTACAAGCCGGGCAAAGACATTTGCATCGCGTTGGATCCTGCCGCCTCCGAATTCTACGACTCCAAGACGAAACTCTACCATTTCAAGAAGTCATCGGGAAAGAAACTGAAGTCACAGGAGATGGCCGAGTACTGGACCAAGTGGGTCAGCAAGTACCCGATTATTTCGATCGAAGACGGCATGGCTGAAGACGACTGGGCAGGATGGAAGACCTTGACCGACAAAGTCGGTAAGAAGATTCAACTCGTCGGCGACGATCTCTTTGTTACCAACGCGAAGATTCTCCAGGAAGGCATCGACAAGGGTATCGGCAACGCGATCCTTGTCAAGGTGAACCAGATTGGTTCGCTGACCGAGACCATCGACGCTGTCAACCTGGCCCGCCGCAATTCCTACAAGAGCATCATGTCGCACCGTTCGGGCGAGACCGAAGACAGCACCATTGCTGACCTCGCAGTTGCCTTGAATACCGGCCAGATCAAGACGGGTTCCGCTTCCCGTTCCGACCGGATGGCCAAGTACAACCAGTTGCTTCGCATTGAGGAAGACCTGGGTGATGTGGCGGTGTTTCCGGGGAAGAAGTTCTGATTAAAGGCCAGGTACCAGGATCTGCGTCCTGGTACCTGGTTCCTCCAGTCCTGAGCCTTGGTGCCTTATCCTGCCACCAGGAAAGCGAGGAACACCCATACGCTCAGGATGAAACCGAACATGAAGATCCGGTAGGCTCTGTTGAGGAGCGCATACTTGCGGTTCAGGATAAGGCCCTGGTTGTGCAAGTCAATGTTCATGGTTTCGTAGATATCCTCATCCGACATCCGCAGCTCCTTCATTTTCTGCAGGTATTCGTTCTGGGAGAATTGCGAAATCATCCCAAAGAAAATCAGGCTTGACTTATTCCTCGATTGAGCCAGAATCTCCGGGGTAATGAGTTTGGGCTTGGCGGCCTGGATGGCAAAGATGGCCGACACCAGGCAACTCAGGAGAATCAGGCTAATGGGAATCACAATGTTCGTACGGTTGGCATCAAACTGATCGGCAACTACCCCATAACCGCTGACGGCGATGATGGAAGAAATGATCATCGTGTTAATGCTGATGATCAGGTTTGCCTTGTTATCGGCAATCTGGATCAGGGCGATCTGGTTGCGGTAGGCAACCCGGTACAGGGTCTCCTTTCCTTTGCCGTCCTTTTTCTTTTTCTTCTCGCCTTCGGTTTTTTGGGTATTTTCTTCCATAGTTCAGGTTGTTGATCGATCCTGTACGCGAGGAAACCTATGCCGTAATCCTGGATTGAATTTCTTTCAGGTGCGTCTGCTTGTTGCCCTCGCGGTGTGTCCGCGACCATTCGGTGTGATAGGAATGCGCCTCGAGGAACGCCTTTTGCATTTCGTTCCATTGCCTTTCGTTGGTAAGCTTACCCTGGAGGACCAACTCATCAAATAACCGCCGGCCGATTTCAAAGAAATCATCCCGCCCGAGGTAATCGAGGTCTGCATCGCAGAGTGCCCGCTCGGAAGGTGTTCGGGGGCTTTGTGGAATTCTTGTCGCAAGGATCATCCCGCATACCGTTTCAACCTGGGATTCGGAAAACCCGAACCCGGGCAGCAGTTGGCGTGCCAGCAGGCAGCCGCGCTGTTCGTGGTCAGACAACGAAATGGTCAGCCCGGCGTCATGCAGCCAGGCTGCAATGCGCAGCAGGTGCAGCTCATCGGTAGTCAGGCCTTCGGTGGCCCCGATTTGTTGAGACGCGTTGACAACATCGCGGATGTGATCCAGGTTGTGGTACAAGAGGTTCTTCGGCAATCCCTGTTCCAGGCGTTGGAGTATCGCTTTCTCCGCACCGGCATAGTCGGGGCCGGCGGAGCCAGCAGCCACGAGGTGAGAGAGGAGCGGGTCTACCTCCAGCCAAATCAAATCCACGTCATTGGTTTGACGGGCTTTGTCGAGGTACTGTTGGGCAACGTCAGGTTCGCCCAGTGCTGCAAAGGCATGCGCAACATACACATTGACACCCTTCTCCACCCGAAGACTGCGGGTTACCAGTTCGTCTGCAAGGGCTTTCGCACGTTCTGGATTCCTGAGCCCCATCCATGCGCGGCAGCCATAGGCCACCATGGAAGGCGGGCGCACGGGTGCTACGTTCAGTCCGGCGTCGATGACACGCAGGGCCTCCTCGTATTCGCCGGTAGTAACCAGCACCCTGGCCAAGTGATCAAAAAGCCGTATGACGACAGGATAGAGCCCGATGGCCTCGCGAAGCAGGACCTTGGCCTCGTCGTAGCGCTTCATCAGGTAAAGCGCTATGGCCTGGTAGTTGAAGCTGGACACGCTGGTCGGGTCCAGCGTCCGAGCCTTGTCCACCATCCGCAGTGCTTCGTCCGGCCTGCCCATCATGCTCAACACGTAGCTGTATGTGTAGTAGACATTCGCAT
>JAYRXB010000187.1:0-4522 GCA_041917735.1 Cyclobacteriaceae bacterium | reverse complement strand
GTATGCATCCGGCACCATCAGTGGCCCTTCGCCCGGGTCGTACGGATCGTTGCTGGAACTCACCTTCAATGGACAGAAGCCGCTCCATCTTCCCGGAGGCGCAGAGCGCAGGTTTCTGGAAGATGGCGACACCGTCATCCTGCGTGGACATGCCGGGAAGGACGGCGTGCGGATCGGCTTTGGATCTTGTACGGGCAAACTGCTGCCAGCGATCGGATAGCCAACGTATTGCTGCATGATTACCATTGACCCCAAAACCATTCCGGTACCCAAGATGCACAGCTATCTGCTGGGTGCCGTGGTACCTCGGCCCATCGCGCTGGCCAGTACCATCGATGCGCAGGGACGAGTGAACCTCAGTCCGTTCAGTTTCTTCAATGTATTCAGCGCCAACCCGCCGGTGCTGATCTTTTCTCCAGCCCGACGGGGAAGAGACAATACCACCAAGCACACCTATGAGAATGTGAAGGAAGTACCCGAGGTAGTGATCAATATCGTCACCTACCGAATGGTCGACCAGGTGTCATTGGCCAGTTGTGAATATCCCCGCGAGGTAAATGAATTTGTAAAGGCGGGTCTGACGGAACTTCCATCGGAGGTGGTTCGGCCGCCACGTGTGGCGGAATCGCCTGTCCACTTTGAGTGTCGGGTCAACCAGGTTATCGAACTCGGTCAAGGAGGAGCGGCCGGCAACCTGGTTATTTGTGAAGTCATGCGCATGCACATTGACCCGGCCGTGACGGACCCGGATGGGCGAATAAACCCGTACAAGCTGGATGCGGTGGCCCGGATGGGAGCCGACTACTACCTGAGGGCCCAGGGCGATAACATCTTCAGCGTGCCCAAACCCAATGAGAAATTGGGGATAGGCATTGATGCGCTCCCCGAGTCGCTGCGATCCAGCCTGGTCCTTACCGGGAGTGACCTGGCCAAGCTCGCCAACGTAGAGCGAATACCGGAGTCGGACGGCGTTGCCGTTTCGTTGAAGGAGGTTCAGGAAGCGAAGCAGAGGGGTGCAGAAGCCCTGCACAAGCTGGCTCAGCAGGCGTTAGCGAAAGGCGATGTAAGTCGTGCCTGGCAGATACTTCTCGTCAACTAAGCAGGCCTTCTAGTCCCGGTACATGACCGCTTTCACGGCGCGAACGGTCTTGTCCACATTCGGGAGAATTTCCTGGATGAGGGTTGGCGCGTAAGGAAGCGGAGCATCCAGGTTGTTGACCTTGTGGATGGGGGCATCGAGGTAATCGAACGCGTATTTCTGAACGTGGTAGGAAATCTCGGTTGCAATGGACGACAGTGGCCATGCCTCTTCCACGATCACCAGGCGGTTGGTCTTCTTCACGGATTCAACGATCGCGGCGTAGTCAATGGGTCGAACGGTGCGCAAGTCGATCACCTCACAGGAGATGTTTTCTTTTTCCAGTTCCTGGGCGGCGGCAAGTGCCACCTTCATGATTTTGCCAAAAGAGACGATGGTAACATCGGTGCCGGGTCGCTTGACGTCGGCCACACCCAGCGGGATCAGGTATTCTTCCGCCGGCACCTCACCCTTATCGCCGTACATCAGTTCAGACTCCATGAATATTACCGGATCGTCGTCACGGATGGCGGTCTTGAGCAATCCCTTGGCGTCGTAGGGCGTCGAGGGGACAACCACTTTGAGCCCCGGCGTGTTGGCATACCAATTTTCAAAGTTCTGGGAGTGTTGCGCACCGAGTTGGCCGGCGTTTCCCGTGGCGCCACGGAAGACGATCGGTACATTGTATTGCCCGCCCGACATGGAGTAGATTTTGGCGGCGGCATTGATGATGGTATCGATGGCGACGAGGGAGAAGTTGAACGTCATGAATTCGACGATGGGGCGTACTCCGTTGGTGGCTGCACCCACACCGACGCCGGCAAAGCCGAGTTCAGAAATGGGGGTATCAATGACGCGGTCTGGCCCGAATTCATCCAGCATACCCTGGCTCACCTTGTATGCACCGTTGTATTCGGCCACTTCTTCTCCCATCAGGAAGACACGGGGGTCGCGGCGCATTTCCTCACTCATGGCCTCACGGAGGGCTTCACGGAACTGGATTTCTCGCATAGTACAGTTTTCTAGGGCGGTAAAAATAGCACCCAAGCGCGTATTATTCTGGTTTTGACGGCCTGATTTTGGAGGTTTTTTGAATGGAGGGGCGCGTTCAAACAAAAAACCCTGCCCGATGGACGGACAGGGTTTTCTATGGTTTCCTTCCTGGATTACTTCAGGGCGTTGCGGAAGGCTTCCGAAGTATTGAATTTGCTGAACTCAAGGTCTGTCAGCGCCATTTCCTTCATGGAGGCATCAATGCGCACAGCGCTGGTCAGGTTGCTGACCACCTTTTCGGCGTTACCGGAGCGTGCTGCGGCAATGGCGGCACCATAGTAGGCAGCGGCCATATTGGCGTTGTTCTTAACGGCTTCGTTGAACGAGTTCTCTGCGCTGGCGTAATCTTTCGTCAGGAGCTGGGCAAGACCCTTGTTGAACAGGTTAACGTCCGTCGTAAGTGCAGAAGAGGTAGACCGCACCGCTGCGTCATACTTGGCGGCATAGATCTCGGCAGAGCCTTTCACGCCGTTTACACCACGGGCTACATCGCTGCTGGCGCCGTTGAGCGCTTTGTTGGCGTAGCTGGCTGCCTTGTAAGGATTCTTGTTCATCAAAGCCACAGTGGCCATATTGGCGTTCACTTCCGGCGTCTCACGAATGCGGGCGGCGAGTTCGATTTGAGCGGTAGCTTTCTGAACGAGGTCAGTAGCATTGGCCGGGTTTTGCATGGCCTGCTGCAGGTAGGCAGCGGCCAGGTTGTTGTGGGCATTCCAATACGTGCCTTTCTTGGTGGCTGCGGAATAGATCGCCACCTTCTCATCCAGTGACGGGGTGAGGGTAGCGCTGTACATCAGCTCTTCGAAGCTAAGCAGGTCGAGTGAACCACCCTGTGCGATTTGCTTCGCGAGGACGGACATCTCGGCATCGGTCTTCTTCAGCTTGATGGTCAGGATTTCCGTTTTTGCGGTACGCAAGCCAGGGTAGATATCCTTGTATACTTTCTTGTAGGTCTTCAGTTTTTCCAACTGCTTCTGCTGGCTGGTGAAATCGCCGCCGCCATTGATGATGTTCAGGTAGGCAGACTTCTCGTCGGAGGAAATTCCATCATACGATGCGAGGGCTGCTTTGAAGCCATTCCAGTCATCCACAACCGGCTTGAGGATGAACTTGATGGAGTCGGCCATGCCTTTATAGTCGTATTTCTTCATCTGTTCGCGATAGAATTTCTGGATTGCGGCTGCGCGATCCTCAGAAAGTTTGCTGTTGATGCGCTCCCGTCCTTCCGGTGAGTGTGTACCGGTGATCGTCACCGTGCGGGTTACGTTCTTGGAGGCGATAAAGGCATCCAGCTGCTTGCCCTTGTCGCTGTTGGTTTCTGACTTGCGCAGCACAGCCTTGCTCTGCTCGAAAATGAAGTCAGGAATGATCACCGGGATGATCTCTTCTTTGTTGTTGTAGCCGTGATCTGCGTAGGCGGCATAGTAGGAGTTCTTTACCAGCTTGGAGGTCGTAATCACGCCTGTTGCCACATCCATACGGGGTGTGACTTTTGAGCTGGTGCCCTTGGCGGCTACGCCTTCAACCTGGACAGTACCGGTGCGATACTCAGGCGCATACGGGAAGCTAAACGTCTTTGACATTTTGGGCTGCTCGGTAGAAGCATTGGCAAAGTCATCGCCTTTGAACACAATGCCCGGGAGCGCCAACTCCTTGTCTCCATACTTGTAAAAGCTGTTCAGGGTGTAGGTTGTTCCCTTCTTCAGCATCTTCACAGGGAGCGTGGCAGACATTTCGTAGGCAACGGTGTCCTTGTGTACTTCCAGGGGATTCGGTGCAACCTGGAGGTTCTGCTGCTTCGCCAGCTTGATCATTTGCGGAAGCGTACAGCCGGATACGCCAAGCATGCTGACGATGATGAACGAGTAAACTACTTTTCTCATGGATGGTTTATTAGAAGGTTACAAAATGAGCGACAAAGCTACGTTTATGGGGGTTTTTATCCAATTTATACCTCAAAAATAAACGACTGGCAGACCGCAGGCGCCGCCAAACGGCGTATATTTGCGCTCGATCTCCGCTACCGATCGAATCACCCGCTTTGAGGGTTTTTTGATGGGTTCAGGTTGGATAAGTGCTCGAGATGATATGAAACGGATGGTTCAATTTTTCGAAGACCACGCTTTTGGGGTCTGTACGGCGCTTGGCGAAAAGCTGGGAATCGCATCGGCGAGCATACGCCTGTTCTTCATTTATGCCTCCTTTTTGACGCTGGGCTCACCGATTATCGTCTACCTGGCGCTCGCTTTCGTCATGAATATGCGGAAGCACCTTCGGCGCAGCAGCAACACCATCTGGGACTTCTAGTCCAGTACTTCCGTTGCTCTCCGTTTCCCGCGAATAAAGAAATCCCAAACGACCCACCCCTGGTATTGGGTTGCCGGCCGACGG
>JAYRXB010000186.1:0-2578 GCA_041917735.1 Cyclobacteriaceae bacterium | reverse complement strand
CGCCATCACTCCTCGCTTCTATCAGCTATTGCATCGCCGTTCAGTCGGTGACAGGGATATTCTTTGGAATCATCTGGCTGCGCACACGGAACCTGTGGATCCTGATGGGTATCCATGCGGTGATTGACTTGGTGCCCCATTTGTACGGATTTGTGAAAACGTGGGAGCTTTAGAAGCTAGGAGCTAGAAGCTAGAAGCTGGAATACAGGAATACAGAACTCAGGAGATAAATAATCAGCTGTTGTGCCGATTGAATGAGGCGGTTGACACCTCAACTGGTACGGATCAAGCTCTCAATCAACTCATCCACTTGCTTGTGGTCGTCGTCGGTGGTGCGCTTGCGGTACTCCAGCAGCATCTCAACGGCGTCGTTAATCTCCTGGTTCATGGCCAATGTAAGGCCCAGGTTGAAGTAGCTGTTGGGGAATTCGGGTTCAATGCTGATAGTCATCTGGTAGTGAACCTTGGCCAGGGGCAGATTGCCAATCTCCGCGTACAGGTTGGCCAGGTTGTAGTGCGACTCAAAGTGACGCGGGTCTTCCTTGAGGCTTAGCGTGAAGCAATCGATGGCCTTCGGGAAGTTTTTCAGCTTGCTTTCCAGGATACCCAGGTTGCAGTAGGCATCGGCCACACTGTCTCCCTCTTTGATGGCCTTCAGGTAATGTTCTTTGGCGGACCTGTCGTTGTGTTCATCCAGCAACAAGGCTTCCTCGAAGGGGCTCAGCTGGTTAAGTTTAACGACTTTGGCGCCGGTAAATAGGTTAAGCTGGGCGGTTTTCGGCGGCGGTGCCTCGCGCTTCTTGCGCACCGGGCGGAAGCCGAACTTCTCGGGGGGCTGTACAGGGAACTTGACAACCTTGGCCATGCGGCAAAGATACCGCATCGCCAAGCCGAATACAACCTAGCTGGCCTTGCGCTTGGCTTTGATCTCCTTGACGGCCTTCTTCTTCTCCTTGGCCTGCTTGCCTTTGGCCTTCTCCATAGGCTTCTTGGCCTTCTCGATGCTGGCCTTCAACGCCGTCATGATATCCACCACGGGCGTCTCCTCTTCGGCCACGCTCACAATCTCCTTGCCGTCGATCTTGGCCTGGATCATGCTTCGCAACGCATCCTGGTAGTTGTCCTTCATCTCGATATCCACAAACTGCTTGGTCATGCTGTCGACAAGCATCTTGGCCATCTTGACCTGCTCCTTATCAACCTTTACATCTTCAAGCAGTTGCGGTACTTCACCTATATTTTTTACTTCACTGGGGTAGCGAAGTTTGTACAGCAGGATGCCGTTCTTTTCCGGGGTTAGCAAGACAACGGTTTCGCGGTCGCGAAGTACCACCCTGCCGACACCCACCTTTCCCGATTCCTTGAGGGTCTTGCAAAGCAATGCATAAGTCTTGGCGGCGATATCGCCGTCCGGGCCGATAAAGTAGGGTGCGTCGAACAACGTGGGGTGCACTTCGGTGGCTTTCACAAAGCCTTCAATGTCGATCACCTTGGTACTCTTCAACCGGACCTTGTTAAAGTCCTCTTCGTCGATGATCACGAACTGACCCGGCTCGTATTGGTACCCTTTGATAATGTCTTCCTGGCGGAGTACTTGCCCGGTAACTTTGTCCTTTTTCTCATAGGCTACCGGGTTGTGCCCTTCCTTCGAAAGCAAGTTGAAACTCAAGGTCTGCGCCGAATCAATGGCATTGTAAACCCGGATGGGGATCGTCACCAACGAAAACCGAATGTGGCCTTTCCAGATCGCTCGCATGGCAAAAAAGTGTTTATTCGACTAAAAAATGAAGTATGGAATGCTAAAGTATTGACAATGAATAAATTTTCAAAGTTAATTTATGCCCTACTTCACGTCAGCAGCGCACCGAAATCCAACCGTTGCATTCCGTTCAAATCCCTGGGAAACCCGCAGCAGGTATTGCCGGTAATGAAGTTCACGAGGCCCACCCTGCACATACCACCAGCTGGAAGACGGCTTGAAATAGCTCCCTCCTTTCATCATGATGTACCGGTAGCTTCCGCTCTCATACAAATCATTGGTCAGCTGCCAGACGCAGCCAACCAGGTCCTGGAGCCCGTAGGGGTTTGCTCCCTTGGGGTATTTGCCTACCGGGTACGGCTTACCGTCACCCAGGTTGCAGTGCTTCGCATCAATGCCTTCGATGGCTTTCACCGTAAGCGTCTCGGTGACGAACTGCTCTTTGCGGGTGACCGGCTTAGTCTGCTTCCAGGGCCATTCATTGCCGGCAGGCGTCTGTGCCGCATGCTGCCACTCCGCCTCTGTCGGCAGCCGCTTACCGGCCCAGGCGGCATAGGCTTTTGCGTCTTCCCATGAAACATAAACAACCGGGTAACCCTCCTCGCCGTTCGGGATCTCCCCGCGTTTCCAGTGCCGCAGGAAGTTGGTGGTGTCCGTGGGTCGATACCCCGAAGCCGTCAGGAACTTCCGGAATTGCGCATTCGTGACGGGAAACTTGTCCATGTAGAACGCGCGCAAGCAGATCGGATCCTTACTATCGATCGGGTAAGGAATGAAATCGTCACCGTGCGTAGTCTTCAACACCAAATTTCCCTCCGG
>JAYRXB010000185.1:0-2300 GCA_041917735.1 Cyclobacteriaceae bacterium | reverse complement strand
TCCTGGTCGATGTTGAGCATTCTCTTCTCCAAGCCGGTTAACTGGTCTATGGATGTCCCGTTGAAGATGTAAGTAGGAATTCCCAAAACGCGCTATTTTTGTACAAAGAGCCTGCTTCCATGACCAGATTGTTAGTTTTCTTTCTTCTGCTAAGTGCCTGTACATTGTCCGGACAACCCCCAAAGCCAACACCTATGAAGTTTCTTGCTCTCGGCGATTCTTATACTATTGGTGAAAGCGTTCTGGAAAGTGAACGCTGGCCGGTGCAGCTTGCCAAAGCACTCAGCGAGCGGGGGCAGCCTACGGATGCACCGCGTATCATCGCCACCACCGGTTGGCGGACCGACCAGCTCAAGAAAGCTATTCTCGATGCCAACCTCTCCAACGACTGGGGAATGGTTTCGTTGCTGATTGGGGTGAACAATCAGTACCAAAAGCGCACGGCCGAAAGCTATGCGCCAGAGTTTGAAGAGCTGCTCGATATGGAAGTGACTTTGGCCGGAGGAAAGCGGGAGAATGTATTTGTTGTATCTATCCCAGATTACGGTTTCACGCCCTTTGGCCAGCCAAATCAGGCGCAGATTTCCAAGGCCATCGACGAGTTCAATGCTGTAAACAAGTCGATCACGGAAAAGAAGGGTATTCGCTACGTAAACATCACCGACCTGACCCGGGAAGGGTTGACCAAACCAGAATACGTCGCTCCGGATAACTTGCACCCTTCGGGAATCATGTACTCGCTTTGGGTAGATCGTATTCTCGCGGCACTCGTGCCAAGGCGATAAGCACGATTTGGCCTTTAGCTTTTAGCTGATTTCTTCTTCAGCTATTTTACCAGGGGCAGCAACACCTTCGCCAGGTTTTCACCAACAATCGCGTGTCCTTCAGCCGTCGGATGAATGCCATCGGCTTGATTCAGTCGCTCTACCCCGGCAACACCGTCCAGCAGGAAGGGCACGAGCAAGGCGTTGTTCTTTCGTGCCAGGTCAGGGAAGAGACCACGGAATGCGTCGGAGTATTCCTTGCCCATGTTGGGCGGAACCATCATGCCGGCCAAAACGATCTTGCATCCCGGATTCTTCTTCTTAACCTTGTCCATAATCAGTTGAAGGTTCTTCCGTGTGTCAGCAATGGGCAAGCCCCGGAGCCCATCATTGGCACCCAGCTCAAGTACAAAAACATCGATGGGCTGCCGAAGGACCCAGTCGATGCGGGTTAGGCCCCCGGCTGAGGTTTCTCCACTGAGACCGGCATTGATCACGCGTACCGCTGCGCCGGATTGATTGAGTGATTTGTCGACGATGGCCGGAAAGGCATCCTCGGGGTTCAGCCCATACCCCGCCGTAAGGCTGTCACCGAAGAACAGGATAACTTTCTGTTTTGGGGCAGAAAAGAGCATGGCCACTAGAATAAAGACCCCTAACTTACCGACCATATACCGTCTGGTTTACGTAAAAACAATTTTACTCAAATAACGATTATTACTTCCGACAGTTCCCCACCCATGCCTGAAATCCTACTAGCAACCGAAAACCTCACCAAATCCTACCGCTCCGGCGACTCCGAACTGGTGGTCCTTGACAGTGTCTCCTTCCAGGCAGAGCAAGGATCGCGCCTGGCCATCATGGGGCCATCCGGAAGCGGGAAAACCACTTTACTGGGCTTGTGCGCTGGCCTGGATGTTCCGACGTCCGGCACCGTTTCGCTGATGGGATTCAAATTAAACGCCATGAATGAGGATGACCGGGCCTACCTGCGAAACCAGTACACTGGCTTTGTATTCCAGAACTTCCAGTTGTTATCCACCCTTACGGCCCTGGAGAATGTCATGGTTCCATTGGAGCTTCGGGGTGAGCGGAATGTGGAGAGCAAGGCGAAGGAATTGCTGGGAAGGGTAGGACTGGGGGCACGGCTTCACCATTATCCAAGCCAGCTATCCGGTGGTGAACAGCAACGGGTAGCAATCGCCAGGGCCTTCATCACCGAGCCCCGGGTTCTCTTTGCCGATGAGCCCACCGGGAACCTGGACGAGGAAAATGCCAGGCAGGTCGTCGATGTCCTGTTTGGAATCAATGGGGAATCAAAGACCACGCTCATTCTCATCACCCACAACCCCGAGTTGGCTCGGCAAGCTGATCGTATCCTGGAGATGAAAGGAGGCCGCGTGGTGAGCGACAAACGTATCGGCGCATGATGGAGTACATCATCTCCCTGAAGCGGAAGTCCAAACCCTTTTGGCGCGACCGCTGGCTCTGGACCATGGCCTGGAGGGATGCACGGCACAACTATGGCCGCCTGTT
>JAYRXB010000184.1:0-6687 GCA_041917735.1 Cyclobacteriaceae bacterium | reverse complement strand
TCCTTGCTTCGCGAGGTAATCGCTGACCGACTTTGCGCGTCGCTCAGAAAGCGTCAGGTTATACTGGTCAGGTCCTGTGGCATCCGTGTGACCCGTGACTTCCACCGTCATCGAAGGACGCTCGTTCATCAGCTGCACGATGCGATTCAACTCCGGAAACGACTCCGGCTTGAGCACGGCTTTGTCGAAATCAAAGAAGATGTTGTTCAGGGTAATGGTAGCACTGGGTTCGATGGTGGCCACTTCGATCGGAGCGAGTGTGATCACCGGTGCTTCCAGTTTGCCATCCTTTGTGTAGGCGGTCAGATCCAGATTCTGGTTGGATGACAGGTGTCCTTCGGCTTCCGCGCGAACTCCATATTTCTGGCCGCCCGGGAGAAGAATTTCGTACTCACCCGTTTCCGGGTTGGATTGAGCAATGCCAATCTCCTTGCCATCAGGCAAGCGCTCGTAAATAATCTTGGCACCAATGGGTTTTCCGGTCTTGGCATCGATCAGCTTTCCTTTCACCAGTATGACCGGATCCGGGTTCTTGTAAAGCGGTAGCTTTACGCGGAAAATGTCCGCATTGGATTCGCCAATGCTTCGGGAATAATAGGCGTACTCGCCAGAAGACGGGATGTTAAAGAAGAGATCGTCCTCGGGAGAATTGATATCCGGACCCATGTTTTGAGGTTCAGACCAGTTTGTCCACGTGTCATCCAGACGTTGGCTCATATACACATCGGCACCGCCGAAACCACTGAAGCCATTGGAGCTGAAGTACAGTGTTTTGTCATCGGCTGCCAGAAACGGCGCAGACTCTTCATTGGCAGTGTTTACGACGTCACCAAGATTCAAGGGCTCACTCCAGGAATTGTCTTGCTTTTGAAAACTCACGTATAAATCACGTCCGCCATGGGTATCATCACGTTCTACCGACATGATAAGGCTCTTGCGGGTATTGCTCAGGAAGTAGTTGGCCTTCTCATTGTAGTTGTAATCGTTGTCGATAACCACAGGTTGCGGAGGTGTCCAGGCCCCGTTGATGTGGTTGCTGACGGATACGCCGGAAACCATTTTTCCGTTTGGCAGATACTTATTTCCAAGAACCAGCGAAGTCTGCCCGTCTGGCGTCGTGTTTACGGCATTGACGAAGTTGGGGCCAGGATTATTGAATTGGGGACCCATGTTCTTGGCAAGGGTCCACTTTCCATCAGCGCCAAGTTCAGAATACCAGATATCTTCTTTGTCCTCCACGCCACCGATGTTTTCAGGGTGATTCTTGCGGGAGAAGTACATGGTTTTCCCATCCGGAGAAAGGAGTGGATTGTATTCCGTGTAGTCGCTGTTAACGTTTTTGTCGAGGGCCTCGATCACCAGCCCCTTGCTGAGAAGCTGCGGCGTAGGAATGTCTGCAATAATTGGGATGCTCGCATCGGCAATGGCCACCGCATCAATTGAAAAATAGTCTGTAACAGCCTCGCCATCGAAGACAAGCTTTACCGCAGCGACCTTATAGGAGGTCCGTTCTACCATGACATTGAGCATCCTCCCTTTTTGTGGGACAGGGCCTGGATTGAGGCTATGCAGGAGATGTTCTGTTCCCGCCTCATCATACGCAAAGACTTTGAACAGGGCGCCCGGGTTATACGATTCTGCAATAGCCACCTGCCGAATCTGCATGGGGGAGGAGAATCCTACCTTTAGGAACTCTTCCCGCCGTGGTTTTTCCGGAGTCCAGGCATTTGGGTTTTGGCCCCCTGCAGGCAGCACATTGGGCTTGCCAATGGCCTGTTCAGCAGCATATTGAATGGGGGTGAGTTCACTGGAGAATTCTACGACCTTGGAGGCCCACTGGACGGTTTGCCCAAGGGCAATGAGTGGACAAGCGGCCGAGAGGATTGCCAACACGAGACAGCGCTTCATGGGGATAGGTTGAGGTCAAATTAAGCGTTAAACATAAGAAAATTCCCGAAATAGCCCAGTGTTAGGACCTCATTTACAGGCTATTCCATGGAAGGATTATTGAAGAGCAGGAATCCAACATGGAGCAAAACACCCCATTGCGTTTGCTTATCGTCGTAGTAGTTAAGGCTTAGGCTTATGGGGCCTATGGTGGAGTGCATCACAAAACCGGCGGTACCCGCAAAGAAGATATCCTTGATTTCCTGATTTAGGACGGGTTCCTGATTCGGCCCCTGGACGATAGACTCAAAGGGCTTGAAGAGGTATCCCTCCAATCGAAAGTCCAGCTTGTTTCGAAGAGTGAAGACATTCCTCCAGCCCCCGGCTACAAAATTGAAGGATCTGAAATTTTCGAGTATTAAGGTCCGGGAATCCTGCATGGGGTAAAAACCCGGGGCATTGATGATAGTCCCCATGTAGTTGCTGAACACCGGTTGGTTGGAGAGTGTTGCATGAATGTAGTATCCGGAACTGTAGATGCCTGTTCGGAAATATTGTTCCATGATGAGCGTCCCCCGGATCCACTGGTGGGAAGTCTCGATGGGGATACCAGCGGCAAAAGTTGATGTGGTGCCAGGCACCAGATCCTCTTTGATGTTGAAGAAATCAATGCCCGCATGAAAGAACTTCCCCGTGGAGGCATATTGCTTTCGGTTAAGGGTATTGGTAGAAAGATTTGCACCGTAACGAAACCCGGTGAGCGTCAACTCGTCCAGAGTATCCGAGGAAACGAGCACATCCTGGTTAATGTATTGATCGCTGTTGCTGAGATAACCACCCTCGATCGCAAAACGAAACTGCCGGCCGACCGGTACCCCAATCCCCAAGCCAATTCTCCGATCGATTCGCTTCAGTACGGTGGAATTGTTTCGCTTTACAATGATGTCATTCCCTTCAATGTAATTCCAATTGTTGAAGGTAGCCTCCGGTTCAAGATAGAATCGGGCATTCCCGGCAAAGTCGAGCCTAGCCTTAGCTTGTGCGGACTGATAGAAACTTCCCGTATGGAAATTAGCGCTGAGGTGCGTGAGCAGCCGGTTAAAGTAGTAGTAGTTCAGGCCGAGGTAGAGGTTGCTTACATTCCGCGTGGCGATCACGCCGCCAAAATCTACCTGGAAGTTGTTCTGCGGCCGTTTGGACAGATTGAATCCAAAAGCATTCTTGAGCGTGTCAAACGTAAAGCTGGGATAGAGGCTCTTGAAGTAGTCGTCCGATACAAGGGTATAGTATCCACGCTTGATGTCGCTGAACGACAAAGGCATCCGTTTCGTTTTGAAGAGCCTGTTGATGTACGATTGTTGATGGGCATTGTGACCACTGACGGTTACCTGGTCCACCAGGAACGGGGCCGTTCGGTTGTTGAACCGGTTGCGACGATCGGCCACTTCTTCACACGCAACGCGCCGGGTGATCTTTTGCTTGATTTCAGGCATTCGGCGAATGGTCTCCGCGTAGCCACTGTCAATGATGGCTTTCACCTTGGCGAAGTCAAAGCCGGTGATACCCTGAAGATTGGGTTGTACGTAAATTCCCGATGCAGGCACGCTGCCCGGATTTGATTTATCCATCAGCAGGTAGAGCAACGAACGGGAAATGAGTTTGTCGTCATCCTCAGTGGGATAGGTTTCATGTATTTTGCAAGAGACATTGCAGCCGATGATGATGTCGGGATGGAATTCCCGCTCGGCGACGTCGACGGGAAAGTTATTGTAGACACCGCCATCAAAGAGATACTTGCCATCAATCCGGATGGGAGTATAGAAAAAGGGAACAGTCTGGGTAGCACGAAGTGCATCTCCCAGGTTGCCCTGGCGCAGCACGACTTCCTGTTGGGTAAAGATCTCCGAGGCCATGACACGCAACGGAACAAACAGGCTATCGAAATTTCCCCGCGCAATGGCGGACGGTTGTGCCATTTTTTCAGCCAATGCGAAGTTCAATGCGACGTCATTGGCGAGGCTGGTATTTAAGTTGAGATTGAAGGTGGAGTCAAGAAGCAAGTTAAGCCGGACAAAGGAAGGATGGACGTCATCCTTGCTGTAGTAGTAGTTATACCCTTCCTCCAATTGACCGGTTACCCATCGAATGAGATCATCACTGAGCATGATCTCTTCAATTTGGGCGGGACTCATGCCCGCGGCATAGCAGCCGGCTACAATTCCCCCCATGCTGGTACCCGCAACAAAATCTACCGGTATTTCATGTTCTTCGAGCGCTTTAAGCATGCCCACATGGGCAAGCCCCTTGGCTGCACCCCCACTCATCACGATGGCCACTTTTTGGCCGTGTGACGCCATCGGGGGGATCGTAAGAAGCAATACCAGAATCAGCAGCCGCATGGTCGCTGCTAAGTTACCTGTCGCACGGCTAAGATGGAAGCTAGTTTTGTATAGATGCCAGCGGAGGTTCCGGCAAGTGGATCTTTTCCAGTCGGCGCATGACGTGATCACGTTGATGCTCAAAATCACCGAAATGATCAGGCTTCACAGGCTGGGAGGGCGGGAGTTCCACACGAAGCGCGTCCACTTGAACCCCGTTTTTCCAGAAACGGTAGCACAAGTGGGGGCCGGTAGCCAAGCCCGTGCTGCCTACATAGCCAATGGTTTCACCCTGTCGCACCCGGTCGCCGGCGTGTAAACCCGACGCAATCTTCGACATGTGCAGGTACTGGGTAGTGTACGTGTCGTTATGCCGAATCTTGACATAGTTCCCGTTGTTGCCGTTGTACCTAGCCTCCAGAACCACCCCATCGCCCACACTCCGAATGGGAGTTCCGGTAGGAGCCGCAAGATCAGTTCCCTTGTGGGCACGAAATACCCGGGCAATCGGGTGGAACCTTCGTGGGTTAAAGCGGGAGCTGATCCGGGTAAATTCAATCGGGTACTTCAGCAGCGCCTTGCGAAGGCTGTTGCCAGCCTCATCAAAATAGTCGGTACCGTCACCCTGGTCAAAGGGAATGGCGTGGTACGGTTTGGCGGCATGCTCAAAGTAAATGCCCAATATGCGGCCTATTCCGATTTGAGTGCGCTCCACCCATTGCTCCTCATACCACAGCTTGAAGCGGTCGCCGCGTTGAAGACGCTGAAAGTCAATTTGCCAGGCAAAAATATCCACAAAGCGATTGGTGACTTCAGGCGAAAGACCGATCACCTGAATCGTTTCCGCCAGCGTTGAACCAATTACACCCGCAACTTCGCGCTCCCGGATTTCAACGGGTCGATGACCCGACTCAATGCGCAGCGAATCTTCAAATCGGAAGATGTAGTAGTCGATCGGGTTTGCCTCGTATATCAGCGCATGAAGGGTACGCAGGGAATCACGCGCGGAAACCAGCGTGTATTTTCGATTGGGCGCAATGCGCCGAAAGTCGAACACTTCACGAGGAACTTCGAGCAACTGCTGATAGGTACCCGGAGGTACCTGGTAACCGCTGATTAAATCTACAAAACGCTGATCCCGGCGGACATGATCCTCCGTTACATGGAGGTTGTCAATTACCATTCCGAACAGGAGGACCGGTTTCTCAATCTCCTTTTCAGTCCGCTGAAGCGTGTCACGCTGGTAGTCCCCCTCACGGAAATACGCCAGCGAAAGCCGATCAACGACGGGATAGGCGATAACGGTGAGGCCGAGCACCGTGATCGCAAGCAGGATGATTTTCTTTCGCGGTGTCACCTGCCCGTAAAATTACGAAACTAGGGATAAAGCGTTTTGTACTTGGATTTACCACGCTCGAGAAACTGCAGGAATTGCGCCGGGTCCCGGTTATACCCGTAAGGCCAGGCTAGCACGCGCTCGTCGGCTCCGACAAGCACATAAAAAGGCTGGGCGTTATTGTCGAGGTTCCGGATCTGGAGATCGGCATTTTGCTTACCGATGGTCTTTTTTTGTTTTCCATCATACGCAGACACATACCAATCGCCCTCGGGCAGTTCAGTTTTATCATCCACATAGAGCGCCACGATGACAAAGTCTTCGCGTAGCGTGCGCAGGACATTGGGATCGCTCCACACAACAGCTTCCATCTCCCGGCAATTGGTGCAGCCATGCCCGGTAAAATCGATAAAGAGGGGCTTTCGCTGTTCACGGGCACAGGCGAGCGCTTGCTTGTAGTCAAAGTAGCCCGACAAGCCATGGGGCAAATGCAAGAAATCCGAATAGATAGGCGGTTCACAGCCTTTCAGCGCATCGGCACGCGATTGGTCCTGCGCAAGGTTAAAGTCATGCGTGTACATCGGGGGAAGGTATCCCGCCAATGCCTTGAGAGGTGCCCCCCACAGGCCGGGTGTGAGGTAAACAACAAAGGAGAACACCAACGTGGACAGGAGAAGCCGGGGTACGGTAACATGCTCCACGGGAGTATCTCCCTTCATGGGCAGCTTACCAAGGAGGTAAATGCCGAGAAGCCCGAAAATGACAATCCACAACGCGATGTTCAGATCACGATCGAGCAGGCCCCAGTGATAGGCCTGGTCGGCTATACTAAAGAACTTGAGACACAGGGCGAGCTCCAGGAAGCCCAGCGTGACCTTGACAGAATTTAACCAGCCACCGGATTTTGGAAGTCCTTTGATCCATTCCGGGAAAATGGCGAACAGGGTAAATGGAATGGAAAACGCCAACGCGTAAAAAAACATGGCCAGGATGGGCTTGATGATCTGCCCACCGGCGGCGAGCACGACAACATTGCCGACGATGGGCAGCGTACAGGAAAAAGACACAAGCACCAGTGTTGCTGCC
>JAYRXB010000183.1:0-7038 GCA_041917735.1 Cyclobacteriaceae bacterium | reverse complement strand
CTTGGGGTGGACGCGGCGCACGCGGCTCTTCCGATCGTTGCGGTGCCTGCTGCACCGGCTGTTGCTGTTGCTGCTGAGGCTCTTCAAAACGGGTGACCGTACCCGGCGTCTCTTTAGCAGGGGCGGGAGCTGCAGGCTCGGGTGCAGGCTTGTTCCCCTGACGAGGTTCGCGGCCGCCACCGGAGGGCGCTACATTCTCACGACGACGCGGGCGCAACTTGCGCTCGCCGGAATCATGAGGTTCCTTGCTTCCCGGGGTATCAATGAGGGCTTGCTGATCCAGGATCTTGTAGACCAATTCTTGCTTGGCCAGTTTCTTGGCGTTCTTCACGCCCATTTTCTCAGCAATCTCTTTCAGTTCAGACAACAGTCTGACGTTCAAGTCGTCAATCGTGTACATGAGGAATTAAAACAAATAGTATTGGATGGATTCAGGTAAGAATGCGGCACAGAATCAGCGGGTTCCCAATCCGGAGGGACAGCGGGAAGAAATCAGGATCTGGATGCGTTTCAGAAAGGCCGAACCAAAAATTGATTTGTCTACTAAGAAACGGCCCGGAAGGCCTGATTGACCCTGCAAGTATAGGCCAAATTGACGGATTATCAAATCGGGCCGGGAAAATTTATGGTGGCATTGTGGTAGTTTTGCGGCGACAAAAGGGAAAACGAAATGCTACAGTTGACTACCATCCGCGATGAACGCGAGCAGGTGCTGGCAGGCCTTACGAAAAGAAACCTGAAAGATGCCGAAGCCCTGGTTGACGCGGCCATCCATCATGACAAGGAGCGCCGGCGCAAGCAGGTATTGCGTGATGAGGCAAGCGCGGAGCTCAACAGCCTGTCGACGAAGATCGGTGGCCTGATGAAGGAGGGGAAGAAAGAGGAGGCGGAAACATTGCGGGCGGCCATTGGTGGCAAAAAAGAGGCTATCAAGACCCTTGAAGAAGAAGTCAAGCAAGAGGAGGTCCGCTTGCAGGAAATCCTATACAAAATTCCCAATGTTCCGGCAGCCAAGGTGCCGGCTGGCGTTGGAGCCGATGACAACCTGAACGTACTCCAGAAGGGTGAAGCCCCGGCGCTTCCTCCGGGAGCGCTTCCACACTGGGAACTGATCAAAAAGTATGACATCATCGATTTCGACCTGGGGATAAAGATCTCCGGCGCCGGATTCCCGGTGTACAAAGGGAAGGGAGCGAAGTTGCAGCGCGCGTTGATCAATTTCTTTCTCGATGAAGCGGCCCAGCAGGGATACCGTGAAGTTCAACCGCCCATCGTCGTCAATGAAGCCAGTGGGTATGGTACAGGCCAACTGCCGGACAAAGAGGGCCAAATGTATTTCGTGCAGGCCGACGGGCTGTACCTCATTCCGACGGCTGAAGTACCCATAACGAACTTATACCGTGACTTGATTCTTGAAGAGAAGGAGCTGCCCATCAGAAACGTCGGGTACACACCTTGCTTCCGTCGTGAGGCTGGCAGCTGGGGAGCTCATGTGCGCGGACTTAATCGACTGCACCAGTTTGACAAGGTGGAGATCGTCCAGGTCTGCCGGGCCAACGAGTCGTATGCTACGTTGGACCAGATGTGCAATTATGTGCAGTCCCTTCTCGAGAAACTGGAACTTCCATTTCGGAAGCTGTTGCTTTGCGGCGGCGACATGGGCTTCAATTCGGCAATGACATACGATTTTGAAGTCTTCTCTGCTGCTCAGCAGCGATGGCTGGAGGTTAGTTCCGTCAGCAACTTCGAGGCCTACCAGGCCAACCGACTCCGACTGCGCTACAAGAACAAGGAAGGGAAGCCGGAGCTTCTTCACACGCTCAATGGCAGTGCGCTGGCGCTTCCGCGAATCGTCGCGGCAATTCTGGAGAATAACCAAACCACCGAAGGTATCCGCGTGCCCCGCGCCCTCATACCGTACACCCGCTTTGAACTGATAGACATGAAACCCTGATCCGCTTTGAGCTTCAACGATTTCCATTTTAACGAGAAACTCCAGGAAGGACTGGATTCTATGGGGTATGAAAAACCCACACCCATCCAGCAGCAAGCCATCCCGGTTATCCTCGACAACAAGGACATCATCGCGTGCGCTCAAACGGGTACCGGTAAGACCGCGGCCTACATTCTTCCCGTACTGCATAAAATTATCCATACCGACCACCGGCACCTGAACACGCTTGTCATTGCGCCAACGCGAGAGCTGGCGCAGCAGATCGATCAGCAGATTGAGGGCTTTGCCTACTTTACGGGAGTAAGCTCCATCCCGGTTTACGGCGGAGGCGACGGCGCCACCTGGGATGTACAACGCAAAGCACTGGAGCAAGGAGCGGATATTGTCATAGCCACACCGGGCCGCCTTATTGCCCTGCTGCAGGGAGGAACAGTAGTGTTTGATCACCTCAAGCATCTTATACTCGATGAGGCGGATCGCATGTTGGATATGGGATTCTTTGATGACATTGTCCGCATCATCAGCTACCTGCCCAAACAGCGTCAGACCCTGCTGTTCTCAGCCACAATGCCGCCGCGTATCCGTCAATTGGCCAATAAAATTCTTCAGCAGCCCGTGGAGATCAATATTGCCGTGGCCAAACCCGCCGCCGGAATCCTGCAGCAGGCATACCTGGTTTATGATGCGCAGAAGCCCGCATTGCTGAGCTTCCTCCTCAAGACACACAAGTGGAATAGTGTGATCATCTTCTCCTCCACCAAGGAGATGGTGAAGAAACTAGGTGCCCAATTTCAACGGAGCGGGCTGCCCGCAAAGCCGTTTCATTCAGACCTCGATCAGTCAGAACGGGAGGAAATCCTGCGGGCATTCAAGAGCCGGCAGCTCAGCATCCTGATTGGTACAGACGTCCTGTCGCGCGGCATCGATGTGGAAGGCATCAGCGCCGTCATCAACTACGACGTGCCACCTGACCCGGAGGATTACGTTCACCGCGTCGGCCGCACAGCTCGGGCAGAGACTACCGGAACGGCCATTACATTCATCAACGAACTCGATCAGCGTCGCTTCCATACCATTGAAACCCTGATTGGCTCTACGATTCCAAAATTGGATCTGCCGCCGGCGTTGGGTCCAGGCCCTGCTTACCGGCCGGAGGAACGCCCCAAGCGGCCATTCCCGGGTCGCAAGACATTCAATCGTGGACCGCGTCGACGCTGAGTTATTTCTTCAGGAGAGATAGAATCTCATTCAATTTCAGCAACGCTTCAACGGGACTGAGGGTGTTGATATCCACCTGGGTTAGGAGGTCGTGAACTTCCTTCATTTTGGGATCAGCCTCGAACAAACTCATCTGGAATGTTTCGCGGGGCATTTCCGAAAGTTTCTTGGCGGCCTTGTTCTTGCGGTGATCCTTTTCCAGGAAATGCAATATTTCGTTGGCGCGAAGGACGATCTTGTTGGGCATCCCGGCCAGTTGTGCGACGTGAATTCCGAAGCTGTGTTGACTGCCGCCTTCCTTGAGCTTTCGCATGAAGAGAATCTTGTCGCCGACTTCCTTCACGCTGACGTTGAAATTCTTTACCCGCACAAAGTCCTCGGCCAATTGATTGAGTTCATGGTAGTGCGTGGCAAACAGGGTTTTTGGCCGAAACTCGGCATGCTGATGGAGGTACTCCACAATGGCCCAGGCAATGGACACGCCATCATAGGTACTCGTTCCGCGCCCGATTTCATCCATAAGAATCAGGCTGCGGTTGCTCAGGTTGTTCAGGATACTGGCCGTCTCGGTCATCTCCACCATAAAGGTGGACTCACCGCGTGAGAGGTTGTCGGAAGCCCCGACCCGTGTAAAGATTTTGTCCACCATCCCAATGCTGGCGCTTGCTGCCGGGACGAAGCAACCGATCTGGGCAAGCAAAACGATAAGTGCAGTTTGCCGGAGAAGGGCAGACTTGCCGGCCATGTTTGGTCCGGTGATGATCAGTATCTGCTGCGACTCGTTGTCCAGATAAACATCATTCGGCACATAGGCCTCACCGGCGGGCAACTGTTTTTCAATGACGGGGTGGCGCCCCTCCCGGATGTCAATGACCAATGAATCGTTGATTTCCGGACGTACATAGCGATTGGTCCGGGCTACGGAGGCAAAGGAAAGCAGGCAGTCGAGGGACCCCATCCACCGCGCGTTTTGCTGGATGGGATTGATGTAATCGGCGGCGTGATGTACCAAAGCGAGGAATAGTCGCTGCTCGATGGCAGAGAGCTTCTCTTCGGCATGAAGAATTTTCTCTTCGTAAACCTTGAGCTCTTCCGTAATGTACCGTTCGGCATTTACCAGCGTCTGTTTCCGGATCCAATCGGACGGCACTTTGTCCTTGTTGGCATGACTCACCTCCAGGTAGTAACCGAAGACTTTGTTGTAGGATACTTTGAGGGATGAAATCCCTGTGCGTTCCACCTCCCGTCGCTGTACCTGGAGCAAGTAGTCTTTCCCGGCAAATGCGATGGTGCGCAATTCGTCCAGTTCCGCATCCACACCCTCTTTGATGATTCCACCCTGGTGGAGGAGCATGGGGGCATCGTCCTTGAGTTCCCGCTCAATCTTTTCCAGGAGAAAGTCACACGGATTCAACTGGTCGGCGATTTTCTTCAATTCCGGAACGCCGAGCTGTATCAGGAGCTCGCGGACCGGTTTGATAACCAGCAAGGATCGCTTCAGCTGCAGCAACTCACGGGGGTTGATACGCCCGACGGCCACTTTGGAGATGAGCCGTTCGAGGTCTGCCACCTGGCTGAAGTATCCGGTGATTTTTTCGGACGTTTCTCGGTCGGTGTACAACCGGTCGACGATCGTCAGTCGTTCCCCGATGGCTTGCTGGTCTTTAAGGGGAAGCACCATCCATTTGCGAAGCTGGCGCGACCCCATGGGGGTCACCGTCTGATCCAGGACTTGCAGCAACGGCACGCCACCCTCGTTTTGTGAGGAGACCAACTCCAGGTTACGAATCGTGAATTTGTCGAGCCACACGTAACTCTCCTGATCCATCCGGGAGAGGGAAGCAATGTGATGGGTTTCGCGGTGTTCAGTCGCTTCGAGGTAATGCAGGACAGCACCGGCCGCCATGATCGCCACCGGCAGTTCATCCACGCCAAAGCCTTTCAGCGAAGCCGTTTTGAATTGCTGCACCAACTTTTCATTGGCATAGTCAAAAGCATAGGCCCAATCGTCCAGAACGAAGGTCGCGTAGTCGGCTGCGAAGTGTGTTTCAAGCTTGCCCCGTTGCCCTTTTGCATAGATGACTTCCGAAGGGGAAAGGCTTTGGATCAGCTTCAAAATGTAGTCTTCTGTGCCTTGGGCACAATAGAATTCACCGGTACTGATGTCCAGGAAGGCTACGCCAAGAAGATTTTTCTCGGCATGAACCGAGGCCAGGAAGTTGTTTCGTCGTCGCTCCAGGACATTGTCGTTGTACGAAACACCGGGCGTTACCAATTCGGTAACACCGCGCTTGACTATTCCCTTTACAAAACGCGGATCTTCCAGTTGATCGCAAATGGCTACACGATGGCCAGCCCGTACTAGCTTTGGCAAGTAGGAGTCGAGAGCGTGGTGCGGGAACCCGGCTAGCTCGGTTTCGGAGGCTGATCCATTGCCGCGCTTGGTGAGCACAATATCCAAAACCTTGCTGGCAGCAATGGCGTCCGCGCCGAAGGTTTCATAGAAGTCACCGACCCGAAACAGCAGGAGTGCTCCTGGATACTTTGCCTTGATAGCATTGTATTGTTTTGACAGCGGAGTTTCGGAACGTGACATGACGGGGCAATTTAGAACTTGCCACGTCGAAGTTTGTATGGGCCTATGTCATTTTTTCATGACAAGCAGCCACATCATATCGCCTTTTTCGGCGGTTCGATCTAAAAATGGATCGGCACGATAGACGAGCTTGAAGCCAGCCCGCTGTGCGTCCTCCAAGGCAAAGGCGAGCCCAAGCTCGTGCTTTCGCTCCTGGTCAGCCCGGCTTGCATTCTTCCGTTCTTTTGCAAGTGGCTCACAAAGTACCAGTCTGCCACCAGCCTTAAGCGACTGATAGAGGGAGGCCAATATCTTGTCGTGGTAATCCATTTCATGATAACTGTCCACGATGATCACACCGTCAAGTTCATTGACGGGCAGCTTTGGGTCATCTTCCGAACCCAACACGGTATCGATGTTTTTGAGACCACGTGCTTCTGCATTTCGTTTGAGCCGCTCCAGCTTATCTGCGCCAATGTCGACGGCATAAACCTTGCCCGCAGACCCCACCGCCAAGGCGAGTTTCATGGTCATGTAGCCTTCATGACAGCCGATGTCGGCCACTCGCCCGCCTGCAGGAAGCTTCAACTGCCGGATTAGTTCCTGCGGTTTCTGCCATCGGTCGCGGTCTGTCCAGCTTGTTTCGGAATAGACGTCCTTCCAGGTATCCTGTGCCTGGGCGACCAATGCGAGGAAAAGCAGGAGCAGGGTTATCCGGGTCATGCTGTGAAAACGGCCGGGGCAATGGCGAGGTTGCCGGAATGACGGGACGAAGGCTTAATTTTCTGCATGAAAAAACTCAGCATGGACGAACTGAGCCGGCTTTCCGTGGAGGAATTCCGCAGGGTTCGCAAAATCCCCGTCGTTATTCTCCTGGACAATGTCCGCAGCTTGCATAATGTAGGTTCGGCTTTTCGGACAGCGGATGCTTTTGCGTGCGAAAAAATTTACCTTACTGGTATTACCGGGACTCCACCACACCGCGAGATACACAAGACGGCGCTGGGGGCCACCGAGTCGGTGGAATGGGAATATGTTGCCCGGCCAGCAGACGCTGCCCTTCATCTGAAGAACGAGGGCTACTCCATTGTTGCCGTTGAGCAGACAAATGAGAGCATTCCACTTCAAGCATTTGCAGGATCTCCGTCCAGAAGGGTGTGTGTTGTATTTGGCAATGAAATCAATGGCGTGAGCGATGAAGTCCTGGCCATCGCCGATGCGGCAATTGAAATCCCCCAGGCGGGGACCAAGCATTCCCTGAATATTTCGGTTTGTGTGGGAATCGTATGCT
>JAYRXB010000182.1:0-4824 GCA_041917735.1 Cyclobacteriaceae bacterium | reverse complement strand
ATCTCTACTACGGCAAGATGGACCCGGAAGACATCTACAGCATCATCGCTTACGTGCGTTCAATCCCTTCGATTGAAAACAACGTCGATGAGTCCCGGGCCGACTTCCCGGTGAATTTTATCCTGAATACCATGCCGAAGCCGGCACAACCGCAGAAGAGACCTGACACCACTGACATCCTTGCCTATGGGGCGTACCTCGTCAACGCCTCCGGTTGTGTAGAATGTCACACGCAGGTGGATGGCAAGGGAGTGATTATTCCCGAGGTGGCGTTTGCCGGCGGACGTGAGTTTCTCTTTCCCGACAAGTCTGTGCTTCGGTCATCGAACCTTACTTCGGATAACGAGACGGGAATTGGCACCTGGACGGAAGAGTTGTTCCTCACCAAGTTCAAAATTTATGGCGACAGCAGTTACATTCCTCCCAAAGTAGCGCCCGGCGAATACAACAGCATCATGCCCTGGACAATGTACGGCCACATGAAGACCAGTGACCTGAAGGCGATTTACGCGTACCTGAAGACTATTGCGCCGATCTCCAGCAAAGTCGAGAAGTTCACGCCGGGCATAGCCTCCCGGTAGTTCGCATGCGTGGATGGCTAGTTGCTTTCTGCCTGCTGGCGAAGCTGGCATTTGCGCAGGAGGAATATACCGTCGAGACCGTACCCAACGTCAAGGTCTCCGAGAACCGGCTCGTTTCAGATCCGGGCAAGGTGCTCAGTGAGTCGGCCCGGGTTGGCCTTGACAGCAGACTGACGGACCTGGAAGCAAAGACGACGGCGCAGGTGGCCGTGGTTATACTTCCGTCCATCGGTACACAGAATGATTTCCAGTTTGCCCAGGAGCTGTTCACGCACTGGGGTATCGGACAGTCGTCAAACGATAACGGCCTGCTGATCCTCGTGATCATGGATCAGCGTACGGTTAGGTTTCATACCGGACGTGGGCTGGAAGGCATGCTCCCCGACGTCGTCTGCAAGAGGATACAGGAACAGTACATGGTGCCGCTCTTCCGTGAAGGACGAACGGATGAAGCCGTGGCGAGCGGGGTAGATCAGGTGATCAAAATTCTCACCGACCCGGTGTATGCGAGCGAGATCCAGGGCGAATCGGCAGCCCCACCTTTGTGGGATGTACTTTATCCGATGGTATTGGGTCTTGGCGGGATGGTGGTGCTGATTGTATTCCTGGTCCGTCGTAGGCGTTTTGCGGATGCGTCAAAGGCTGTGTCGACACCTTACGGTGAGATGCGCCTGACGCGAATGCAATGGCTGCTGGAGTTTGGGGTAGTCCCCGCTGGCATCCTGGTAGCGCTGGACAACAGCGGTATGGATAGCCCCTGGATTCCGGCCGGCGCTGGACTCTATGGCTATTTCCTTCTTACCCTTGTTCACAAGCGGCAGCGCATGCAGCAGGTTGTGCGCCGGCTGCTGGAACAGAAAAAGTACAAGCGCATCGTGGAGTTCTTTGAAGAATACCGCTCCGGCTGGCTGGCTTCGGCCATCTTCTTTCCGTTGCCGTTCCTCATTCACTACCCGATGTACCTGCGCCGCATGACATTCTATCGCAATCATCCCCGGGATTGCGAAAAATGCGGCAAGCCCGTGAGGAAGTTGGATGAACGCGCGGACGACGCTTACCTCAGCAAGGAGAAAGCATTTGAAGAGGGATTAAAGTCGGTCGATTACGATGTGTGGCTTTGCGACCACTGTGGAACCTACTTCGAACTGATGTACCCCAATAGGTCGTCCAAGTACACGAATTGCCCGAAGTGCAAGACCAAAGCATGGTATCTCAAATCGAACCGGACCGTGGAGAGCCCGACCACTACCAGTACGGGTACAGGTGAGAAAGTGCATGAGTGCAAATTCTGTGGTCACAAGGTCGTGTCCACGTATACGATTGCCCGGCTGTCCGAATCCAGTAGCTCCAGCAGCGGTGGAAGTTCCGGTGGAAGCTTCGGCGGCGGGAGTTCCGGGGGCGGCGGCGCGAGCAGCAGCTGGTGAGCGGAAAAGCGTTAAGGCTTCCGGTAGTCCGTGCCGCGCAGTACTTTTCCACCACGGTTGGGTGTCATGCCGGCCGGGTCAACGGTCACCACTCCGCCAACAATCACGTATTGAATCCCCTGCGGATATTGATGCGGCTTTTCAAACGTTGATTTGTCGATTACCTTTTCAGCGTCAAACACGGTGATGTCTGCCACCTTGCCTTCCTGGACCAGGCCGCGGTCGGTCAGGTTCAGCCGTTGTGCCGGCAGCGACGTCATTTTGCGAATCGCCTCTTCGAGTGTGAGCACTTTTTGTTCGCGTACATAGTGACCGAGGATGCGCGGAAACGTTCCGTAGGCCCTAGGATGGGGATGATCTTCGCCAAACTTGGCCAGGCCTCCGTCGGAAGCGTGCATGGTGAACGGGTGCTGCATGATGCGTACGACGTCCTCTTCACTCATGGCGTGGAAAATACAGCCAGCGCCGCCTTTGAGTTGCATCTCTACCGTGGCCAGCGCTCCGTTGTCAAGATTTGGTTCCTTTCCTTGCCCGACCACATAGTCATAGAGGGTCTTTCCCTGCAAGGTGCTGTCCCAGGAGACATTGGCGAACTGGATGTTCTTCAAGTCGCCACCGCCGCGGTCGTTGAGGAGATTGAACTTGATGCCTTCAAGGATTTTAGCCAGCTGTTTTTTGTCGGAAGTGCGTTTCTTGAAGTCGTCGGCGCTGCCCTCCAGGGCCCAGGAGGGGATGAGGACGCTGAGACCGGTGTGGCTGGCGGTGTAAGGGTACTGGTCCATCATGATGTCGAGGCCTGCCGCGCGGGCCGAATCGACCAGGGCGGTGGTGATCTTGCTGGCTCCCCACATGGGCTTGCCCATCGCCTTGTGGTGGGTGAGGACGATGGGGATCTTCGCCTCGCGTCCGATCAGGATGGCTTCACGCACACCGGCCAGCAAGCCCAATCCTTCTTCGCGCAAGTGGCTGGTGTAGATGCCTCCCATGCTGCCGGCTACTTCTGAAAGCGCAATTACTTCCGATGTCTCAGAGAACGTTCCGGGTAAATATTTCAAACCTGTGGACAAACCAAACGCTCCCTCGTTCATGGCCTTCCGTACCATGGCCTTCATGCTGTCGAGCTCGGCAGGGGTTGGTTTCCGGTTTTCGTTCCCCATCACCCTACGGCGTATGGTGTTGTGACCGGTCAGGTAGGCCACATTCATCCCGAGGGCGAAGTTGGTCGACAACGAATCGAGGTACGTGCCAAAAGGCCACGGTCCGCCGCCATCGGGCCCACCCAGTGCGGTGGTTACACCCTGGCGCACGTGGCTTTCGGCATCCGGCATCCGCATGATGGATTCGATGTGCGCATGCAGATCGATGAATCCGGGCGCAATGATCAAACCGGTGGCATCGATCCGTTGGGTGGCCTCGGCACCCGACAGGTTCCCGATGCGGATGATGCGACCATCGCGAATGCCGACATCGGCCATCACCGCCGGCGATCCAGTACCATCCAACACGCTGCCGTGTTCGATCACCAGGTCAAACTTCTCCTTCGGCCCGCAGGCCGAAAGAATCGATAAACAGACAACAATCAGGCTACCTCTCATAGTTGACTTCGTTTCAATGGTTCGACGGTCTCTTTTGCTTTTAGCTTTTGGCCTTTAGCTTTTGGCCTTTAGCTTTTGGCCTTTGGCTTTTGGCCTTTGGCTTTTGGCCTTTAGCTTTTAGCTTTTAGCTTTTAGCTTTTAGCTATCTTCTCACATGTTGGCTCGCTGAATGTACCGGTCAATTTTCTGTTCCAGCAAGTTGAGCGGCAGGCTTCCTGCGTCAAGCATTTCATTGTGGAACTGTTTGATATCAAACCGGTCGCCCAGTTCCCGTTCTGCTTTGGCGCGTAGCTCCAGGATTTTCAGCTGACCAACTTTGTACGCGACAGCCTGGCCAGGGTTGGCCATGTAGCGTTCAATTTCGGAGATAATGGCGTTCTCGGCTTGAGGACCGTGCTCCTTGAAGTAGGCTATAGCCTGTTCGCGGGTCCATCCTTGCGAGTGCATCCCTGCATCAACCACCAGGCGGATCGCGCGATGCATTTCTCCGGAGAGCATGCCCATGTAGGAGTACGGATCCTGGTAAAGACCGAGTTCTTTGCCCAGCGATTCAGCGTATAGCCCCCAGCCCTCGGAAAAGACCGTTTCGGAAAGAGCACGGCGGAATTCGGGGAGACCGGTATTCTCAGCTTTCAGGGCGATCTGGTAGTGGTGACCGGGTATGGCTTCATGTACGAAAAGATCTTCCATCGCCATGGTGGAATAGTCATTGACGTTTCGCAACGGAAAGTAGAAGATGCCCGGGCGCGTACCATCGGTTGTTCCCACCATGTAGTGTGCCGAGGCGGTAGCTTCCCGGAATTTCTCAATGGGACGGACTTCAAATTTCATTTTGGGAACCTTGTCGAATAGCCGCTCGAGGTTCGGTTTCATTTTGTCGTAGATGGCATAATAGGCGGCCACCACTTCATCGCCCGATTTGAAGGGGCGAAGCTCCTTCTTGGTGCGGAGGTGATCGAAGAATGCGGGGAGGTCTCCCTTAAAGCCCACTTGTTGTTTGACCTTTTCCATTTCCTCAGAGATGCGGGCCACCTCCTTCTGTCCAAGGGCGAAAATTTCATCGGCAGTCATGGACGTCGTGGTGTACCGCTTCAACAGGAAGGCATAGAACTCCTTTCCCTGAGGTACGTCATCGATGCCGGTTGTTTCGCGGCAGGCCGGGAGGTACTCCGTCTCCGTGAACGTCCGGAGTTTCTGGTATGCGGGTATCACTTTGGTTTCGAT
>JAYRXB010000181.1:0-4350 GCA_041917735.1 Cyclobacteriaceae bacterium | reverse complement strand
GAAGAATTTCAGTCCAGCCCAAAAGAACGGCTTTTCGGTTTGCTGCAGCGCCCATACATCGAAATCTTGCTTCGATTGGCCGTATGGGTTTAGCGGCTTCAGGCGGGGAATCAGCGATTCGTCGTCGGCGTAGCCCAGCTCACCCAGCCCATAGGTCGCGGCCGAAGAAGCATACACCAGCGGGATCTGGTAACGAATACACCGGGTCCACAGGTCTTTGGTGTACTGGGTATTGTACCGGTTGAGTTTATCCTTGTCGAATTCAGACGTGTCGGTGATGGCGCCGATGTGAAACACAAATTCTACAAGCTCCTGGTGGGTGTCGAGCCAGTCAAAAAGGCCTTCGATGGAGACTTTTTCCTTGAGCTGAAGTCCTTCGAGGTTCTTATTCCGCGCAGGGTCCTGGAAGGAGTCGACGGCAACGATGGCCTTGAAATTTTCCTGGTTCAGTTTACGAATCAGGCAGCTGCCGATAAAGCCGGCGGCACCGGTAACAACGATCATTCGGGTTCTGTTTGCTGCAAGTTAATGTATATTTGCGGCTCGTTGTCCTATGGTCTATCTCAGCCGCAAAGAACACTTCAATGCCGCTCACAAACTGAGCAACCCGGCCTGGTCAAAGGAAAAGAACCAGGAGGTTTTTGGCCCCTGCGCCAATGAAAACTGGCACGGCCACAACTTTGATCTTATCGTTACCGTGAAGGGCGAACCTGACCCCGAGACCGGATTCGTGGTTGATCTTAAGAAGCTGAGTACCCTGATCCGTAGTGAGGTGATCGAAAAGCTTGACCACAAGAACCTCAACCTGGATGTTGACTTCATGCGCGGCAAGATGGCCAGCACCGAAAACCTCGCCATCGAGATTTGGAAAATACTGGCGCCGGCCGTACCGTCCCTATCCGGTCGTGCGCGGCTGCATTCGATCCGGCTTTTTGAAACACCCCGCAACTACGTAGAGTATTTTGGCGAGTAGCCAAATGCGAACAAGCCCATGCGATACTATATCATAGCTGGCGAGCGCTCCGGGGATTTGCACGGCGGCAACCTGGTGAAGGCCCTTCGCAAGGAGGATCCGGATGCGGTCATACGGGGGTTTGGTGGCAACGACATGAAGGATTCCGGGATGGAACTGGCTGTCCACTACGACCAGCTTGCCTTCATGGGGTTTATTACTCTCCTGGCCAACTACGGCACGATTCGCCGCATGCTCCGGTTTTGCAAGGAAGATATTCTGCAGTTCAGACCCGATGTGGTGATCCTCATTGACTACGGCGGGTTTAATCGTCGCATAGCAAAATTCACCAAACCCCGGGGGATAAAGACCTTCTACTATATCCCGCCAAAGGTTTGGGCATGGTACCAGAGTCGTGCCAACGAACTGAAGCGTACCATTGACCGGATGTTTGTAATCCTGCCCTTTGAAAAGGAATTCTATACGAACTACGGGATGGATGTGGACTACGTCGGTAACCCGGTGTTGGATGCGGTGAAATCATTCTCACCGGATCCTGCTTTCCGAGCCCGCCATGGCCTGGCAGAAGGACGACCGGTGGTGGCCTTGCTGCCCGGAAGCCGGAGGATGGAGTTGCGCCGGATTATTCCGGTGATGACCGAGCTGGTGGACCGATTCCCGGATGTTGAGTTTGCCATTGCCGCGGTGAGCAGCCTGGATGGACAGCTGTACGAGCCGTTGCGTAGTCATCCGCGGGTGAAGTGGATTGCCGATGATACGTACAACCTGCTTCAGGTCGCTTCGGCAGCGGTGGTTACGTCGGGTACGGCGACCCTGGAGACGGCCCTGTTCCGTGTTCCCCAGGTTTGTGTTTACAAAGCAGGATGGCTGGAGATGCAGATCGGGAAAGCGGTGGTGCAGGTAAAGCACATTTCGTTGGTAAATCTGATCGCCGGTAAGGAAGTTATTCGGGAACTCATCCAGGAAGATGCCTCTCCGGACGCCATCGCGGCGGAATTGCACCGACTGGTAAACGTGGGTCCATATCGCGATACAATGCTGTTGGCTTACCAAGCCATTTATGCAACCCTGGATACTGGATCCGCTTCCGGGAATGCCGCACGCTTGATGCGTAAGTACCTCGGCACAAACGTGCCTTGAGGTAAGTTCGTAGTGCGGCGTTGGGTATTAGGCTACCTTCAGCTTGCTGTAGCGCGACTTGCTGAACTTCTCTTCGGCATAGGCGCGATTGATTACCAGTTTGTCAGCACCTTTCTCCGAGGGGAGTTCAAACATGGCATCATTGATGATGGCTTCGCAGATGGAGCGGAGGCCCCGGGCACCCAATTTGAAGTTCATGGCTTTCTCCACGATGAAATCGAGGGCGCCTTCCTTAAACTCCAGCTCGATCCCTTCCATCTCAAACAATTTCTTGTACTGTTTGACCAGGGCGTTCTTGGGCTCCACAAGGATCTTTTTCAATGCGGTTGCATCGAGCGGGTTGAGGTAGGAGACCACCGGGAGGCGGCCGATCAGTTCGGGAATGAGCCCAAAGGACTTGAGGTCCTGGGCAGAAACAAACTGGAGGAGGTTGTCGTTGTCAATGTCGCTGGGATGCAAGCCGTCGCCGGAAGCAAAACCCAGGGGACGGGTATTCAGCCGGCGGGAGATCAGCCGGGCAAGCCCTTCGAAGGCGCCCCCGCAAATGAACAGGATGTTATCCGTATTGACGGTGATCATCTTCTGGTCCGGGTGCTTTCGTCCACCTTGCGGCGGCACATTCACCTGGGTTCCTTCCAGTAGTTTTAGCAGAGCCTGCTGCACGCCCTCGCCGCTGACGTCGCGGGTGATGGACGGGTTGTCAGACTTGCGGGCGATTTTGTCAATCTCGTCAATGTATACGATGCCCCGCTCGGCGGCCTCGACGTTATAGTCGGCGGCCTGCAGCAGGCGTGTGAGGATACTTTCAACATCTTCGCCCACGTAGCCGGCTTCGGTAAGCACGGTGGCATCGGCAATGCAGAAGGGCACCTGGAGTATGCGGGCGAGGGTCTTGGCGAGGTAGGTTTTTCCGGTTCCGGTTTCGCCGGCCATAATGATGTTCGATTTTTCGATCATCACGTCGGAAACCTCCGACTTGCGTTGCATCAGGCGCTTGTAGTGGTTGTAAACAGCCACCGAAAGAACCTTCTTGGCCTGGTCCTGCCCGATGACGTACTCATCGAGGAACTTCTTGATCTCCTTAGGCTTGATCAGCTTGAAATTGGGGGTATTCCCCGCTTCCACCTTGTTCTTCTTTTCCTCCTGGAGAATCTGGGTTGCCTGGGTGACGCACTTGTCGCAGATGTGGGCGTGGATGCCTGATATCATCAGGTCTACGTCCTTCTTGCTTCTGCCGCAAAACGAGCACGTTACTTCAGCCATGGTATTCCCCGGGATTATTAAACGTCAAAGGTACTGACTATTTGGCCAAATGGCTAGTGGTCTGGCTATTGGCTATTTCTTCTTGTCGAGCACTTCGTCGATCAGGCCGTATTCATTGGCTTCCGTCGACCGCATCCAATAGTCGCGATCGGAGTCCTTTTCGATCTTTTCAAACGTCTGACCGCTGTGTTTTGCCAGGATCTTGTAGAGGTCTTCGCGGATCTCGAGGGTTTGCTTGAGCGAAATCTCCATGTCCTTGGATGTTCCTTGCATGCCGGAGGAAGGCTGGTGGATCATGATGCGGGCGTGGGGAAGGGCCGAGCGTTTCTTCGGTGCGCCCGAGGCGAGGAGCACGGCTCCCATCGAGGCCGCCAGGCCGGTGCAAATGGTGGCCACATCGGGGCTAACATACTGCATGGTATCGTAGATGCCCAGGCCGGCATACACCGAACCGCCGGGGCTGTTGATGTACATGATGATGTCCTTCTTGTGGTCGGCCGACTCGAGGAAAAGCAACTGGGCGGTGATGAGGTTGGCGATCTGGTCGTCGACACCCATCCCCAGGAAGATGATACGGTCGGATATCAGGCGGGTAAACACGTCGATGGCACGGAAGTTACCCGGGCGCTCTTCGATCACGTATTGGGTCATGTTCTCAATCTTCTGCGCATAGCCGTCGATTGTGTTGCTGCTCATCCCCAGGTGGTGGACGGCGTACTTTCTGAATTCATTGTGCTTGTCCATATTCTGCGTTCAAAAGTGGTTACTGTAGGTAGGGACGAATCGGGTCGCTTTCTAGTGTACCCGCATGCCGTCCATTATAACATCCAATGTTAGAGAATAAATCCCCGATAAAAAAGAACTCCCCGGCGCGAATGAGAATCGGCCGGTGAGATTTGGGCAAACGCCCTTCATGCACGAGCGAGTCAGCGACTATCTTGAATTCATCCAGGGTCACCAACTTCTCTGTGATG
>JAYRXB010000180.1:0-6160 GCA_041917735.1 Cyclobacteriaceae bacterium | reverse complement strand
GCTGAAGAAGTACTGCTGACCGATGAAATGAAGGCTGAGCGAATGGCAATGATTCAGAAGAAGGAGGCCGAATTGAAAGAATATCAGCGCAAGGTTTTTGGATTTGGCGGGCTATTTTTTTTGAAAAAACAGGAATTGATTAAACCTTTGCAGGATAAAGTATGGGAGGCCGTTGAGAAGGTGGCTAAGCAAAACCGGTTAGCCATAATCTTTGACAAGTCCGGCGAGCTGGTCATGATCTATACCGATCCACGCCACGATTACACCGACTTTGTACTTGAAGAACTTGGACTAGGTGACCCGAATGATAAAATCAAATAACAACTAACAAGAACATGAGAACGCTAGCAATTGCCCTCCTGATGGTCGTTTCGATGAGTGCCATGGCACAGTCAGCACACAACCAGAAGATTGGGTTTGCGGATCCTGCCTACATCTTTAGCCAGATGCCGCAATACAAGCAAATCGAGAACGAAATGAAGACGCACGGCGATCAGCTCCAGGCCCAGGCGCGCGCCAAATACACGGAGTACGAAACCAAACTGAAGGCTTACCAGCAGGGTGCGGCTACTATGCTCGACGCAGTTCGGCGCGACAAGGAGACCGAGTTGACACAACTTCAGGAAAACATTCAGAAGTTTCAGCAGGATGCACAGGCATCACTTCAAAAGAAGGAGGCTGACCTGATGGGACCCATTAACGCAAAGATTGGCAATGCAATCGAGGAAGTGGCAAAGGAGCAAGGGTATACATTCATTCTCAATCCCCAAATTCAAGGATCAATTGATATCCTTCTCTTCGGTGATGAGAAGTATGACATCTCTGCCCTTGTATTGAAGAAACTTGGCGTCACACCGGCTCCGGCAACGCCCAGCAAATAGCCTGACGATGTCTTATGAAAGACCCTGACTCGCTGAGTCGGGGTTTTTTGTTTCCGGAAATTCCGGTTCCGCGGTGGTTTTGTGCCGAAAGGGGGAAGCCTCCTGGTGAATGCGGATAGCCTTCTTCGCCAGCCACAACCCTACGACGAGCGAGAGGATAGCCCCGACCCAGATCCCGGGAACAAAGGAGATAAACCAGAAATAGTCGTAGGCTCCGTGAAACAGGGTGGCGGACAGTAGGCCAACAAGGGCCATATACCCACGACCAGCTTCGAACTTTCCCTTTCCGATATAATAGCCCATGAGCACGGCAAACGTGGCGTGCGCCGGCACGGCCGTAAACATGCGAAGAAGCGCCGTAGTGAAGCCGCCCTGACTCACGTAAAGAATATTCTCCAACGTTGCGAACCCCATGCTCACCATTACCGAGTAAACGATGCCATCGAAAGGCTCATTGAAATGGTTGTCGTGATACAGCACGCCACGGACAAAGAGGAATTTGCTGAACTCCTCCACCAGAGCCACCAACACGAAAGCGTGAACAGCCTGTTGAGTAAGGTCCTGCTCATCGGTGGGAACAAACATGTCGAGTGGGAAGCTGATCAGAAAGGTCACGATAACCGCCGCGATACCGAAAAGAAAACTCTTTACCAGCAACCGGATTGGCTCTCGCTCATACTTGTCCTTCAGATAGATGTACAGGATAATGCAGGCAGTCGGGGCGGAAGAAATGGCCAACAACGTCATTAAGTCCATGCCGTAGGAATTTATTCGATAACGTCTTCGATGTCGTCCAGTTTCTGATCGGAAAAGGCTCCGAAAGTGGCATAGACAATTTTTCCGTCGGTGTTCAGTACAAAAAAGTAGGGGGTGTCCCGCTTCTCAAAGTCCAATGCCTCCTTGTACGGCTTTAGCTCTCCCTTGTAAAACAGAATGTGCGGGAAGAGCAGGGGATCCAGGTTCTTCATCGCCTTTCGCTTGGCAGTGCCTTCCGCAGCGGCATTGATGCCGGTGAACATCGGAACAAAGAAAACGTGAACGTCGTATCCCATCCCGGCCAGTAGCCCCTCCGGCTTTTGTACGAATTTTGAGAAAATTGGCTCAAACCAGGTTCGAAGCTCGTCTTCCGACTTCTTGGAATACGCAAGTCCAAGCAATGTGAACTTGCCCTTCACATCGGCAGGTAAGCTTACTTTCTTGTCTTCTACCGTTTCTGCCACCATATCCGGAAAGACTTTTCCGACGACCTGCGCTCCGGCAGTGGTTACGAGAAGATGAAGCCAAACAGAAAGAAGGAACGCTCGCATAGCCCGATGTTTACCCTGAAAGTACGAAAATCGACCGGGAAAGACTCCTTTTCCTGTCCGCGCAACTTTTTGGTGGAAAATGGAGTCTATATCCTAAAGTCACACGATGAGACAGTTTGTTGTATTGCTCTTGCTGCTGGTGTCGGGAATCGCCCGGAGTCAGTCGCCGGTTACGAAAGGAAAAGCGCTCTACGAGGAGAAGCGCTACGAAGCGGCTGTAAAGATTCTCGAGGAAATAGAAGAAGATAATCCGGACTACGCCGCTGCGCAATACTATCTCGGGCGGATCGCGTTTGACCAGAATCGGCTTGATGATGCCGTCGATTTCTTTGAAGAAGCAACGGAGGCGAAGGGCGGGAATCAAGCGGAGTACTTTAGCTTTCTGGGTGATTCCTACGGGCGACTAGCACAGGATGCGGGTGTTATCCGCCAGGGAATACTCGCGCCGAAAATGAAGGCGGCATGGGAGAAAGCGATTTCGCTGGACCCAAAGATCCTCAGTGCCCGGTATTCGCTGATCTCCTACTATACCCAGGCGCCTGCATTCGTGGGCGGTAGCATGGACAAGGCAAAGGAGATGGCTCGTCAGATCATTGCCCTTGCTCCGGCCCCGGGTCATCGGCAGCTTGGCAACCTGTACCTGAAGGAGAAGAACCTGGTGGCGGCAGAAAAGGAATACCAGGAGATGGCCAAACTTGATCCCTCTTTTCTTCCGGTATTGGGAAATTTCTACGTTAACGAGAAGATGAACGATAAGGCCTTTGCGTTGTTTGACGAACAACTAAAGAAAAACCCGGATGATATGTTGGCGATTTATCAACTCGGTAAATTGAGCGCGGTCTCCGGTCAGCGCCTGGACCAGGGAGAACAGTACTTGTTGCGATACCTTTCCTATACGCCAAAGAACAACGAGCCCTCTCACGCCGGCGCCAATATGCGATTGGCTCAGATATACGAGAAAAAAGGGAAGCGTGCCGATGCAAAACTGAAGTATGAGGCGGCCCTCAAATTGGACAGCAAACTCCAGGAGGCAAAAGACGGATTGAGCCGCGTTTCTAAGATGTAGCTATTTGTTGAAGCGGGGAGGCACTTGCTCGTCCCAACCTGTTATGTCCTGGTAAGCCTGACCCAGCATCGCTACGGCAGCCTCTCCATCCAATCGCCCCAGAAAGGAAATACTTGTGGGGCTTCCCTTGGCATTGAACCCGTTGGGAACGACGAGCGTCGGCGTGCCCACCAGGTTGGTCAGCAGTAACTGAATGCCACCAAAGCTTGGCGAGAGGATGACATCATAATCCTTGGTCTTCTGGTAGAACTCGTTGATGAGTTCAGTTCGTATGCGCGAGGCGTTGATGTAATCAACCGCGGAAATGAAACGCGCTGCACGAAATGTGTTGGGCCAGGCATTGCGACGCTGATCGGTGAGCAGGCGATCCCGGTTTGAGCGGGTCAACTCATCAAAGGCCGCGGCGGCCTCGGCACTGAGAATCATCCGAAGGGAAGGCACCGGCAGTGACGTGCTCAGCGTGATGGGCTCCAGGTTGACCCCCAGAGACCGTATGGCTTCGAGTGTCTTTTGATCGTTGTCTCGCGTAGGATAATTCTCGTCGAAGAGATTTTTGAAGTAAGCGACACGCAATTTTCGAACATCGGTTTTACGGGAGAAATTGAATGGTGCATCGTGCACGGAAGGATCTTTTTCATCCCTTCCGCGGATTGCATCCAGGACAATCGCACAATCCAATGCACTTCGGCAAATGGGGCCAATCTTGTCCATGCTCCAGCTGAGGGCCATGGCCCCATGACGACTCACCCGACCATAGGAGGGACGCAGTCCGGTAGTGCCGCAGCGTGTTGAAGGGGATACGATTGAGCCCAGGGTCTCCGTCCCAATGGCAAATGGAACCAGCCCGGCAGCGGTGGCTGAGGCTGAGCCTGCGGAGGATCCGCTTGAACCTTGTGCCAGGTCCCAGGGATTCTTCGTTACGCCGCCGTACCAAATGTCGCCGAGCGCGAGAGCGCCCATGGTAAGCTTTACGATGAGCACGGCACCGGCTGCATCGAGCTTATTAACGACCGTGGCGGTCATGTCTAACTGCTGGTCCTTGTAAGGTGCGGCACCCCAGGTTGTCCGGGTGCCCTCGACGGCCAGCAAATCCTTTATGCCGTAAGGAATACCATGGAGTGGGCCTCTGTACTTTCCCCGCGAAATTTCCTCGTCGGCACGTTTCGCACGGGCCAGCGCCGTTTCCTCCAACAATGTGATCGTGCATTGGAGCGTGTCGGAATACTTTCGAAGGCGTTCCAGGTATAGCTGTGTAAGTTGTACCGATGTGACTTTTCGGCTCCGAATCAGCGCAGAAAGTTTATAGACCGGAAGAAAGGCCAGGGATGCCTGTGTAGCAGGAACTTCAATAGTTTGTGGAATTCCAAAATCAACGGGTAGTTGCTTCTTTTCCGGCACAAATCCAGCGGGTACCGGGTTAAACAACAATGACATCCCTACGCTGTTGGGGAGTGAATGTGAATGCAGGCCCGTTACCAGTCGTTGATATTCCTGCAGGTTTTTGAAGAGCGAGTCGCGCTCTGCAGGGGTGAAGTTGAGGTCGAGTATCGGCTCAATATCCCGGGTTGGATAGGGGGTGGTACCTTGTGCGAGGGCACACGCGGTTGCGCCGATGAGAAGCGCAAGACAGGTAAACCAGGAGCTAATAACCTTTTTCATACCTTTGATTTAGCTGATCAATCTACAAACTATTCAATAGTTTTCGGAAACACCACAAACGTCATCACCATGAAATCACTATTGGGATCCTTCATCGCCGCCATGGTTGTCACGGCCGCCTTTGCGCAAGAAGAAATTACCGTCTGTCACACGGCATCGACGGAGAAGTTTGCGCGTTTTGTACAGTTTGATGAATTCAATGCTGAGCACACCAGCCCCCGGGAGTATGAGCACATCAGCATGGCGGGTGGCGAGATGGTGAAATTGAAATGCCCGGACGGAACCGAAGCAAATGCCTTCTTCATCAAAACAGCAAAGAACTCAAACCGATGGCTGCTGGTGTTCCAGGAGTGGTGGGGACTCAATGATAACGTTAAGCGGGAGAGTGAAGACTTCTACAACGCCCTGGGCGACGTGAACGTGCTGGCTGTCGACATGTATGATGGGAAGGTGGCTACCGATCGGGAGAATGCCGGAAAATACATGTCTGAATTCAAGCAAGACCGAGGAGATCAGATTATACGCGGTGCAATAGCCTTTGCAGGCCCCAATGCGAAAATCGGAACCGTGGGTTGGTGCTTCGGCGGCGGCCAGTCGCTGTTGGCATCCTTAATTGCCGCCAAGCAGGCCTCGGCCTGCGTCATGTATTACGGGATGCCGGTAGAAGATGTCAATGTACTCAAAACCCTGAACTGTGATGTGTTGAACATCTGGGGATCGCAAGATCAATGGATCAACAAGGCGGTGATGGACAAGTTTGAAGCCAACATGAAAGCGGCAGGGAAGAAATTGACCATCAAGTCGTACGACGCCAATCACGGATTTGCCAACCCCAGCAACCCGATGGGAGCCTTTAACGAGGCTGCCTATAAAGATGCCTTCAAGGCGACTACGGAGTTTCTTAAGGATAAGTTGAAGTAGTACCTACCGGCTATTCCCAGACAACCTTTCCCTTTTCGTGGTACCAGGCAGGGTACCGGGGCACATATATTTTCTCAAGCGCGTTCCGCTTGAGTTTAAGTGTTGGAGTCAAGAGGCCGTTCTCCTGCGTCCATTCCTGTCGCATGATTACAGCTGTCTCGATTTTCTCATACGACTCGAGGTGAGCGTTGATTGCTTCCATAGTGCGGGTCAGGCCAGCGGTAATCTCTTCTTTTGATTTTGCCCGCGCTGTTTCAGTCAGAACAGTAAGCATGATCGGCTGCGGGATTCCCATTCCGACAACACAGACCTGTGCAATGTCCTTG
>JAYRXB010000179.1:0-7556 GCA_041917735.1 Cyclobacteriaceae bacterium | reverse complement strand
GATGCGCGGTGAAGGGATGTGTTCGATCACACCCTCAATCAGGGCGGTTATATCGGTTGTGGGCTTCTTCCAATCGGCGCTCATCCAGCCTTGCTTGGCCGAACCGTAGAACGTGGGGAAATTCAGCTGTTCTTCCGTGGCATCGAGGGCGAACATCAGGTCGAACACCTGCTCGTGCACTTCGTCGGGCGTGCAGTTCTTTTTGTCAACCTTGTTAATCACCACAATCGGCTTCAGACCGAGTTGCAGCGCCTTTTGCAGCACGAAACGGGTCTGGGGCATCGGGCCTTCGAAGGCATCGACAAGGAGCAGGCAACCGTCGGCCATGTTGAGCACGCGCTCCACCTCGCCACCGAAGTCGCTGTGACCGGGGGTATCGATGACATTGATTTTGTAGTCTTTATAGCGTACGGATACGTTTTTGGCCAGGATGGTAATTCCTCGTTCGCGTTCCAGGTCGTTGCTGTCCATGATCAGCTCACCGGGGTTTTCATGGTCTTTGAACAGGTGTCCGGCATGTAAAAGTTTATCCACCAGGGTGGTCTTTCCGTGGTCAACGTGTGCGATAATGGCGATGTTCCTGATCTTGCTAGCCTCCATAAAATGCTTAAAATCCCTTCTTTTTGGTAAAATAAGGTGCAAAGATAACCGATTTTGGGGAGATACGATGGGTCGGACCCGAACATCCCGATACGTTACCCCTCCTCAAATTCCGGGAATTCCTCCAGGAAGGTGGCAGTTTCCCCGGGCCTGGGAGCGGCGCAACAATAGTGAACCAGCCCATTGGAAACGGCAACGAACCTGGCCCCCACCGTCATGTTGTAAATCGCTGCCTGGTTAAAGGCTCGTTGGGTCAATTTGACCGAAGACGATTTACATTCAATAAGCATCCAGGGCCGGCCGGCGCGATCGTAGATGAGGATATCGGAACGTTTCTGGAGCGCATTGTAACTCAGGCTTCCTTCGATGCGGAACAGCGGCTTGGGGTAATACCGGTGGTTGACCAGGTAGTTGACGACGTGCTGTCGCACCCATTCTTCCGGGGTAAGAACAACGTATTTCTTGCGCACGCTGTCAAAAATGAAGACCTTTCCCTCGCTCTTCTTAACTTTGACTTCAAAGGCCGGGAGGTTGAGGGGCGTCATTAAACGAAGTACACGAAATGAAGACGAAAGAACAAATTGTAGAAAACTGGCTGCCGCGTTACACGGGGTTGCCCCTCGATGCATTCGGTGAGTACATCCTGCTTACCAACTTCGACAATTACGTCACGAAGTTCGCTGAATGGAACAATGTGGACGTCCACGGTCGCGACCGCGCCATGCGCAGTGCAACGTCTGGCGGCATTACCATCATCAATTTTGGCATGGGAAGCCCCAACGCTGCCACCATCATGGACTGCCTGACGGCGGTGAAACCCAAAGGCTGCCTGTTCCTGGGCAAATGCGGGGGGCTCAAGAAGAAGAATGACCTGGGTGACTTTATCCTGCCCATCGCGGCCATCCGCGGTGAAGGAACTTCCAACGACTACTTCCCGCCCGAAGTGCCGGCCTTACCTGCTTTCGCCCTGCAGAAAGCCATTTCGACCACCATCCGTGACTACAACCAGGACTACTGGACTGGAACTGTGTACACCACCAATCGGCGCGTATGGGAATGGGACGACCACTTCAAGGATTACCTCGTGAAGATCCGGGCCATGGCCATCGATATGGAAACGGCTACCATTTTCTCCACGGCCTTTTACAATGAAATCCCGGCCGGGGCCCTGCTGATGGTGTCCGACCAGCCGATGGTCCCCGACGGCGTGAAGACGGAAGCCAGCGACAAGGTCATTACGGCCAGTTTCGTAGACCTGCACCTCAAAATCGGAATCGATTCCCTGCGCCAGCTCATCAACAACGGGATGACCGTCAAACACCTGCTGTACTAGCGATTGGACAACACACAACACCTCGACTTCCACACCTCGCCCTACTTTCCGGGTTCGCTCCGGGCCTTAGGGGTTTCTCTTTTTCTGACTTTGGTTGTCCCCGCTCATATTCTCACCAAGGTTCCCTTCCTCATCCTCGGGGTTGTACTGATAACCTCCCACTATCGCCTTCGTTTTGATTGGGCGAAGAAAGCCTACTACGATTACGTATGGGTACTGGGGCTTCGGTTTGGGCGATGGGAACCATTCGACCACATCGAGTACCTCTTCATCAAGAAGAACCAGATGCGCCAAAACCTGAATTCCATGCTCTCCACGTCCACCATTCATGTAGCTGTCTACGATGGATATCTTCGAATCTCGAAAGACAACAAGATTCACCTGCTTACTTCGCGCAACAAGGAAGTCGTGGTAAAGAAACTCAAGGCATTGTCCGCCTTGTTACAGGTTGATATCCTTGACTATACCGACGCCTGATCCGGCTTCTCCAGCCGGGCTGCCTTAACGGATGAAAGTAATACCATGCCAATGACAAAGAATACCGCCAGCGCAATGGCGCTGTTGCGCATGCTGCCGGTAAGTTGCTCGATCAGGCCGTAGGAGAATGTGCCGATCACAATCGAGAGGTTAAACGTCACATCGAAGAAGCTGAAGTAGGATGCATGGTCGATGGAGTTGGCCGGGATGAGTTTGGCGTAGGTAGCCCGCGAGAGCGACTGGATGCCGCCCATGACCAGGCCGACCAGCGTGGCTACAGCGTAGAAGTGGTACTCGTGTGTGATCAGGTAGGCCAGGCCACAGACGCCAATCCAGATACCGATCATGATCATCAGCGCGCGCTTGTTGCCCAGTGTACGCGAGACACGGGCAAAGAGATGCGCGCCAATGGCACCGACAAACTGGATGATCAGCACGGTGAGGATGAGCTTCCCGGACTCCAGCTTCAGCTCTTTGGACCCGAACGTGGCCGCCAGGTACATCACGGTTTGCACGCCCATGTTGAAAAAGAAATAGGAATACAGGTACCGTCGCAACGAAGGATGGTGGGCGAGGCTATTCCATACTTTGATCAACTCATGATACCCATGAAATAACAGGCGTTTGCCCGATTGGGTGCGCCGGTGCTCCGGGAGGTACGCAAAGGTGTACTGGGCAAATCCCATCCACCACAGCCCCACCAGCAAGAACGCAAACCGCGTCGCGGTGCCTTCCGAGGCAAAGCCGAAGGCCGACCAGTTGAGAATCATGACCAGGTTGATGACCAGGAGTACAACGCCGCCGTAGTAGCCCATGGAATAACCCCGGGCGCTGGTGCTGTCAAAACGGTCTTCCGTCACGATCTCCGGGAGAAAGGCATCGTAGAACACAATGCTGCCGGCATAGCCAATGCTTGCCAGCATGCTGCACAGAATACCCCACTCGATGTTGGGTCCTTCAAACAAGTAAAGCCCCATGCAACCGATACTTCCCACGTAGACGAACATCTTCATGTAGAGCTTCTTGTTGCCTACATAGTCGGCCATACCGGACAACAGCGGCAGCAAGGGCGCGATGAGGAGGAAAGAGGCCGACAGGGCATAGGAATACAGCACCGAGTTGGCCACGGAAAAGCCGAAGAAGCTTACAATGTCGCCACCATCCGGACGTGTTGTCACCGCCTGGTAGTATACGGGGAAGATCGCCGATGTGATGACGAGCGAGTAGACCGAGTTGGCCCAGTCGTACATGATCCAGGCGCGAACGATCTTCTTGTCGTTCTTGATGGGTGCGGCGACGGTGTTCATGACTCAAGATAAAGAAAAAGCCCCTTCGGGAGGGGCTTTTTCGCTTCAAGAGAGACGTACTTTAGTTTTCCTCACGCTTGGCCAGCGTGTTGTAGAGGATTTTACGGGCATTGGCTTTGCGCAACTCGGTTTCCACATCGGCGATGATTCCGCGCTTGGCTTCCTCATCGACTTTCAGTGCTACCGTCATCTGATCGCGCTCGTTTTCGGCGATCATATCACGCTGGCGGTTTACCCAGAGGAGGATATCCTTCGGTTCGATGAACTGGTCATCGACCTGGATTTTCGGCTCCTTACCAAACTGTTCGATCTTGCGGGGTTCCCCGATGTAGAGGTTCACCACGAGCGACTTCCGGAGCAGTTTACGCATCTGGGTCGCCTCGGGGATTCGCTGCTGCACGTCGATGGCTGTTTCGCGGAGCTGTGTTGTCACCATGAAAAAGAACAACAACATGAACACCACGTCAGGCATCGACGATGTCGGGATCTCCTGCTTCGGCTTTATTTTACCTTTAAATTTTCCCATAGTTTAGGTTCCGGTTTAGTTGCCCACCTTCGTCGGTTCGGCGATGGAGAGCTGCATAGGGATTTCGATCGTACCATCCGGGCGACGTCCACGACCCTTGTCGTAGAGCACCTGGTTGTCGGGTATGGACAAGTCGGACGAAAGTTCACGCCATTTCACGTTGGTAACGCCGGCCCGCTCCGCATAGATGTCATAGTAGGCACCCTGGATAATGTCCAGGATTTCTATGAAGCGCTTGTGCGAGGTACCGCGGTCAGTCTTATAGGAAACGATTGCCTTTTCAGGGCTATCGGAAGACTCCGGGTCAGCACCGTTGTTGAGAATGAACTTCTTGATCATGTCCTTCAGTCCGGATATGTCACCCATCGGTTCGCCTTCCACCAGGAGGGCGTCAGACGAGTTAATCTGGATCTTGAACATGTTCCGCTCCTGAACCTTTACTTCTTCATCTTGCTGGGCCTCCGGGGGAGGCGGCAACTGGATACTCAAGCCGCGGTCGTTGGCGATCGTGGTGGTAACCAGGAAGAATGTCAGCAGCAGAAACGCGATATCTGCCATCGACGCGTTCGGTATTTCAGGTGTAGGACGAGCCATTATTTAATTGCTTTATGAAAGAACGAGTACACCAGGCCCACGATCGATACGAGGAACACGATGTAGAACATGATGAGACCCGCTCCGATCAACCTAGAGCTTTCTGCAGTTGTACCGTAGGAGGCAGTCTTCAAGGTCACCTCATCGCCCGAGAGGGCATAGGAAACCACAAAGATTACCACAAGCGCCACCAATCCGGCGGCCGACTTGGCGATTTCCTTGGGCGCCTTGAGGGCGTTCATCGTAGGCAACGCAATAAGGGCTGCGAGCGCTACAAAGAACAGGAAATAGCCGAAGTACAATCCAGCTGAAATCAGGGAACACCCTGTTTCGCTGATTCCAAAATCAATACAAGCCTGATCCATTACTTCGCAATTTTGTGCTTCACGAGAAGATCAATCAGGGAGATGGAGGCATCTTCCATAGCGTTCACGAGGCCATCCACCTTGGATACGAGGTAGTTGTAAAGGATCTGGAGGATCATACCTACGATCAGACCACCTACCGTTGTAATCAAGGCGATTTTCATACCACCGGCAACAACCTGGGGAGAGATATCACCGGCAGCCTCGATAGCGTCGAAGGCAAACACCATCCCTACTACCGTTCCGAAGAACCCGAGCATGGGTCCGAGTGAAATGAAGAGCGAAATCCAGATGAGGCCGGTTTCCAGCTTGCCCATTTCAACACCGCCATAAGAAACAACTGATTTTTCAACCATGTCAACGCCTTCAGAGGCGCGCATGAGGCCTTGGGTGAAGATAGAGGCAACAGGGCCTTTCTCATTCTTGGTTACATTTTTGGCAGCTTCAACACCACCCTTCTGGAGGGCGTCTTCCACTTTAGCGAGAAGCTTCTTGGTATTGGTAGTGGCCAGGTTGAGGACGATGATGCGTTCGATGGAAATTGCCAGTCCGAGGATCAAGCAAATGAGGATGGGCCACATGAACGGTGCACCTCCTTCGATGAATTTCTCCTTCAGGAGTTGGTGGAAGGATTGCTCCTCAGCTGCGCCTGCGGAAGCATCATCCACAGCTACTTCAGCCGTGGCGGCGGGTTGCTCCGTCGGGGTGGAGGTTGCCGTAGAGTCCTGCGCAAACGACGCAAAAGCTCCCAGCATGAGGGTGCATACAAGAGCGAGAATCGAGAATTGTTTTTTCATGGTTTAAGGTTTAGTCTTTCTTGAAGTGGCCAAAATTAAAGTTTTTGTCTGTTTTCAAACAAGAAAACACAACTTTTTACGCGAAAAAACCCCTTTTTCTCGAACACTCGTTTGGTTTAATCGCCTCAGCGGCAAAAAGTCACTTTGAGTGGAAATTATCCCCTGAATAGGGTGCTTCCGTCCAAACATATCAGAAACCGCCAGGCGTAGTCCAGGCTTGTCCCAAGAGTATTGGCGAGCTTGATGCGGGATTACCTGCGGTGATCCCGGTGAGGGGTGGTTTCAATCACTGCGCCGGGCGGCTTCGTATTGGCGGAGAGGGCGGGATTCGAACCCGCGATACCCTTTCGAGTATACACACTTTCCAGGCGTGCTCCTTCAACCACTCGGACACCTCTCCTTGGAAAAGGCCACAAAGAAATGCAGAAAATTTACGTTAACCAAGAAGCAAGGAACTCAGCTAGCCAACTCCCCGGCCAGAGACTGCCCCATGCGTTGCCGCGCACCTTCTACCCCAAACTCCCCCAGCAACAACATTAACTTGGTCACAGCAGCCTCCAGGGTCATGTCGGCACCACCGATCACGCCAATTTCCTGCAAAACACGGCTGGTTTCGTATTTCCCCTGCACTACCATGCCTCCGGGGCATTGCGAAATGTTTACCACCAACAATCCTCCGGCGATCGCCTCTTTCAACAACGCCAGGAACCAGGCTGCCGTCGGTGCATTCCCCGACCCATAGGTCTCTATAATAATACCCTTCAGGCCTGTACTCCGCAACACCGCACGCACCACTTCCTCCGTAATGCCCGGAAAAAGCTTCAACACCGCTACACGACGGTCGAATTTTTTCCATACAGACAAGCCCGGCGAAGCGGCGTGCATGATCGCACTGTCATTGTAATCAATGGATACACCCGCCTTTGCCAGGTACGGGTAATTCTCGGACTGAAAGGCATCAAAGTGCATGCTCTCCACTTTCTTGGCGCGACACCCTCGGATCAGGGCATCATCAAAGCAAACGCACACCTCGGGCACCCGAGCCAGGCCGTCCTTGCGGGCAGAGGCAATCTCCAACGCTGTGATCAGGTTCTCGCGGGCGTCCGACCGGGATTCGCTGATGGGCAACTGGGCGCCGGTGAACACTACGGGTTTGGAGAGGTTCCTCAACATGAAGGCCAACGCCGATGACGTGTAGGCCATCGTGTCGGTGCCGTGCAGTACTACGAAGCCATCTTGATCAGCATAATGCTTTTCGATGATTTCACCCAACGCCAGCCAATGATCCGGTTCGATGTCCGACGAATCGATTGGCTTCTCGAATGAAATCACCGTCAGTTGAAGCATCAGGTTGCGAAGCGTGGGCAGGTGCTCGAGGATTGCGGAAAAATCAAAGGGTCGCAATACTCCGGTTGCGTCGCGCACCATGCCGAAGGTGCCTCCGGTATAAATGATCATGACCCGCGCCCTTGGCTTTGCAGGAAGCGACGTGTCGATGGTCAGCGTGGTGTATTTCATCGTGGAAAGCTACGAGTTTGTCACTGATCCCGGTAGGTG
>JAYRXB010000178.1:0-9873 GCA_041917735.1 Cyclobacteriaceae bacterium | reverse complement strand
TCACCAGGATCAGGATTTTCTTCCAGTCCTGCACGAGGTAGATAGCGCAAAGCGCCAGCACAAACAGGATGTGATCGTAACCGTTCGCATAATCGAGGATGTGTTCCTTGCCCAGGGCAAAGTACAATTCAAAGGCCGACATGGTGGCAAGTTAATCGAAATCGCAACTCAGGCGTGCTCCCTCGAGGCATTCCCCGAAACTCCATACTTTTGATGCATGATCCATTCGTTGCTGTTGTTGCTTTTCGCGGTTCACCCGATCCACGTATCGGTGACCGAGGTTGAGCACAATGCCACCAACCGTTCGCTGGAGGTGATCAGCCGGATATTCATCGACGACCTCGAATTATCCATTCGCAGCCGTACGGGCAAGGAGTCGCTCGATTTGCTCAACCCCGGGAACGGGCTGACCACCGACAACCTGGTCAAAGACTACCTGGCAGATCACCTTCGCATTACCGTGGATGGCAAAGTGGCCCGACTCAATTACATCGCCCACGAAATTGACGACGCTGCCATGGTGTGCTACCTGGAAATTGAAGGTGTCCGGAAGTTGAAGAATGTGGAGGTGACCAACTCTGTAATCCAGGAAACACATGCCGACCAGTCCAATCTGGTGCACGTCACCTACCAGGGCGCGGTCAAAAGCTTGCGATTGACCCGCGAGAAGCCCACGGGCTCGCTCGAGTTTGATAAAGCCCATCCTTAACCCAACACCCATGCGCACCAAAATTGTTGCCGGAAACTGGAAGATGAACAAGACCGCTCCCGAAGCTAAAGCCCTCGTTTCCGAGCTGCTCACATTGCACGCCACCGAAGTGAAGAACACAGCGAAAGTAATCCTCTGCGTTCCCTTTCCCTTCCTGGCGCTAGTCAAGGACCAAACATCCAATGGTCCCGTATTGGTTGGCGCTCAAAACTGCAGTGAACATGAATCCGGCGCCTACACCGGTGAGGTTTCTGCGGCCATGCTGAAGTCGCTCGCGATCCCGTACGTCATCATCGGACATAGCGAGCGCCGTCAGTATTTCCATGAAAGCGGTCCGCAGCTTGCGAAAAAAGTGGACCGGGCACTCGCCCACCAAGTGATACCTATTTTTTGCTGCGGCGAACCCCTGGAGGTGCGTGAAAAGGGTGAGCATGAGTCCCTTGTGCGTCAGCAAATCCAGGAAGGGCTGTTTCATCTTTCGCCCGAGGCGATATCCGGTATCGTCATCGCCTATGAGCCGGTGTGGGCGATCGGGACTGGAAAAACAGCAACGACCCAGCAGGCCCAGGACATGCATGCGGTCATCCGTAGACAACTGGCCGACAAGTACGGCGACGCTGTCGCACAGAAAATCCCCATTCTATACGGTGGCAGCGTGAAGCCGGACAATGCCCGCGAGTTGTTCGGTTGCCCCGATGTTGACGGCGGTCTTGTAGGCGGTGCCTCACTCAAGGCGCGCGACTTTGTTGATATTACTAAAGGGGCGTAAGACGAATTCGAAACGCTTCACGGCTTCATCCATTCATACACCGTGTAATGGTCGCCGTTCATGCCGAGGCCACTGTATACCTGTTGGGCTGTCTGGTTGGTCTTGTCCACATAAAGCCGGATGCCTTTTAAGTCATCGTCTTCAGACACCCGTTGGTGAATGTGTTGATACATTTTCTTGAACACCCCCTTCTTTCTCCAGGGAGCGGCTACATAGACGGATTGTATCCAGAGAATCGTTCCGCATCGCCATTCACTCCACTCAAACGTGGTCATGAGGCAGCCAATTACTTCGCCCGACTCTTCGGCCACATAGTACTTACCTTTGCCCGGGTCTTTCAGTAACCGCTGCATGCCTTGCGTCAGGGGCTGAATCTCCAACTGTACATGCTCTGTCTCCAGCGCCATCTTCAACTGGAAATCCAGCAACGATGGCATGTCCGTTATCCTGGCTTCCCGAACAATCATGACAAGGCGTGCCGGATATCGGCGATTAGATCCTTGACATCTTCGATGCCCACGGAGAACCGCAGCAGGTTGTCCGAGATGCCGGCCTTCTTTCTTTCCGCCGGTGTAAGCTTCGCGTGCGAAGTTTTTACCGAAGAGCAAATGGTGGAATCAACGCCTCCGAGACTCACAGCGCGCTGAATGATTTGAAGCCTGGACAGGAACCGTTCCGGATCCTTCTTCACTTCAAATGATACCATACCGCCAAATCCCCCCGTCATTTGCTTCTTCGCAACGGCGTGGTCCTGATGCGCCTTCAACCCGGGATAGTATACACGACGCACTCGCGGATCGGCGGAAAGAAACTTTGCCAGCTCCATGGCGTTCTCATTTTGCTGCCGCACACGGACCATCAGCGTCTTCAGGCTTCGCTCGATCAGGGCGCATGTGTGCGCATCGGGATTACCCCCAAAGTGCATCGCACTCGCTTTAATTTGGCTGATCAGTTCCTTCGATGCGACTGCCACCCCACACATGAGGTCTCCATGACCCCCGATGTATTTCGTTCCACTGTGAAGGACGACATCAATTCCAAGGTCAATCGGATTCTGGTTCACCGGTGAAGCAAACGTATTATCAATCATGCTGACCAACGCGTGGCGCCGGGCTATCTTCGAAACGGCTGCGATGTCCGTAATCTTCAGCAGCGGATTGGACGGCGTCTCGATATAGATGACCCGGGTGTTCTTCGTGATGGCTTTTTCAATGTTTTTCGGGTCAGCGGCATCAACCAGTGTATACCGTATGCCAAAGCGGTTAAACTCGTTAACAACGGCATGGTGGGTGCCACCATAGAGATCTTGCTGAAGCACCACGTGATCGCCTGTTTTGACCATAGCGAAAAGCGAGGTCATGATGGCGGCCATTCCCGTGCTGAAAACCAGGGCGTCTTCCCCGTTCTCAAGTGCCGCCATTTTGGCAGCGACGCTGAGCAGGTTTGGTGTGTTGAAATAGCGGGGGTACCGCACTTCCTGCTCATAGTCATAGGCCGCAGCCGGGTAAATGGGTGTGACACGGCCACCAAACCGGGTATCACCCAGGGTACCCGCATGGACTGCCAGCGTGCTTTTCGCTTGGTGCTTCTTCATACTGCAAATAACAAAACCGGAGGCGAATTCCACCGGTCTGCTGAGGCGTGCCTGGTTTCACCCACCGACCCTGGGAGATTCCCGCTTGCCATTCCTATAACTTTCACTGCTTCTCAGTGCAGGATTTCGGATATTTCAACTCCTAACCCAAATCGTTATGCGTATCCTGTTGCTGGCGCTCTGCGCCCTGATGGTCGCCCCGGCGGCCTTCTCCCAAAAGTCAAAGTCAAAATCGGAGACGCCCCCGGCGCCTTCGTTCAGTGCCGAGAAGTTTAAAGGCCTTAAGTGGCGCAACATTGGTCCCTTCCGCGGAGGACGGGCCAATGCCATTGCCGGCGACCCCACCAATCCCATGGTATACTATGTTGGCTACACCGGCGGAGGCGTTGCCAAAACCGACGATGGAGGGACTACGTGGAAAAATATTTCCGATGGCTTCTTCAAGGTTGGCTCCATCGGTGACATCGCGGTATGCGAAACCGACCCGAATGTGATCTACGTTGGCACCGGCGAGCATGCCGTCCGTGGTGTAATGACATCGTACGGCGATGGCGTCTACAAATCCACAGACGGTGGCAAGACGTGGAAGAACATCGGCCTGGAGAAGACACGACACATCTCCGATGTCGTTGTTCATCCAAACAACCCGGATGTCGTTTACGTTGCCGCCCAAGGGCCCGTTCACGGCTCCAGCCCTGACCGTGGTATCTACAAATCCACCGACGGTGGAGTGACCTGGAAGAAGACTCTTTTTGTCGATGATAACACGGGCGCTTCCTCGCTCAGCATGGACTTTACGAACCCGCGCATCCTCTACGCCGCTACCTGGCAGCATCGCCGCTACCCGTGGAAGGTAGAAAGTGGCGGCCCCGGATGCTCGCTGTGGAAATCTACCGACGCCGGCGAGACCTGGACGAAAATCAATGAAGGCCTCCCTAAAGAAATGGGGAAAATGGGCATCAGCGTCTCTCGTGCCAATCCTTCGCGCGTCTACGCCATTGTGGAGGCTGACAAATCAAAGGCAGGCCTTTATCGCTCCGACGATGGCGGCAAGAAATGGAACCTGCTGAGCACCGATCAGAATATCACTTCACGTTCGTGGTACTATATGGAAGTATTTGCCGATCCCATCAACGCGGATATCGTGTACGTGCTCAACGCGCCGATGACGCGTTCCATCGATGGTGGCCGGACATTCTCTACCATTCGCGTCGGCCACGGCGATACGCACGATCTCTGGATCAGCACCAAGAACAATCAGAACCTGGCCCTGGCGGATGATGGTGGCGGTGAAATCACCTATAACCAGGGTCGCACCTGGTCGCCGCTCAACAACCAGGCGACATCCCAGTTTTACCGTGTAAATGTTGACAACCAATTCCCTTTCTGGGTATACGGTGGCCAACAGGACAATTCATCCGTGGCAACCCCAAGCCGTAACGGTGGATTCGGAATTACGGACAAGGACTGGATCAACGGCCCCGGCTGCGAAAGTGCCTGGGTTGCGTTCAATGACTTCAACAATCCGGAGTTGCTCTACGGGGGCTGCTACCAGGGTCAGATCGATGTCCTCGACAAACGCACGGGTGAGTCTAAAGACATCCAGGAATATCCTTCCATCAACCTGGCATGGGCTCCGAAAAAGATGAAATACCGCTTCAACTGGAACGCCCCGTTGATCAACTCACCGCACAACGCCAAGGTGATGTACCATGCCGGCAATGTACTGTTCAAGACTTCCGACGGCGGAATGAGCTGGTCGGTCATCAGCCCCGACCTCACGCGCAACGATACGACCAAACAGGACGTCAGTGGTGGACCCATTACCAACGAGGGCGCGGGTGGCGAGAACTACAATACCATTTACTATGTCATTGAATCACCGCACGAACCCGGCGTCATCTACACGGGCAGCGACTGCGGGCTCGTACACCTGACGAAAGACGGCGGAAAGTCATGGGCCAATGTTACCCCCAAAGACTTGCCCGAGGGAATGATTCACTCGATCGAGGTTTCTCCGCACGACAAGGCCACCGTCTATATTTCTGCTTCCCGGTACAAGTTCAACGACTACTCCAACATGACCTACAAGTCGACCGACTACGGAAAGACCTGGACCCGGATTGGCGCTGGCGTTGATGCCGACGACTTCATCAAGGTGATCCGCGAAGACAAGAAGGTTAAGGATATGCTCTATGCAGGCTCCGAGCGTGGTTTTTACATTTCGTTCAACGGCGGCACGAACTTCTCTCGCTTTCAGTTGAATCTTCCGATCGTTCCGGTCACCGACCTGATCATTAAAGACAATGACCTGGTGGCCTCAACAGCCGGACGGTCGTTCTGGATTCTCGATGACCTCGGGGCGATTCAGCAAACCAAAGGGAACTTTGGCGATGCTACCCTGAAGTTGTTCTCACCAAAGCCTACCTATCGACTTTCATCGGTGACCATTCCGGAATACTTTGGAGATATCCCTGGGCTTGGCCGCAACCCGATGAATGGTGTTGCCTTCGATTACTACCTGAAGGAAAAAGCCGACACCGCGAAGGTGACACTTGAGATTGCAGATCTGGCCGGAAAGCCGATTCGCAAATACTCCAATAAGAAAGACGAATCGTTCAAGCCCTATCCGGGTGGTCCTCCTCCGGCTGAAACCATTCCTGCGGAAGCGGGACTCAACCGCTTTGCGTGGGACTTCCGCACCGAAGCCCTGATCGGGGTTCCCGGCGTCTATGTCTACGGCGACTACCGGGGCTACCGGGTAGCCCCCGGAAAGTACAGGGCAAGGATGACGTATAAAGGTCAATCCTCGGAAACAGAGTTTGAGGTCATTTCGGATCCGCATGTGACGGCCACGGCGGCAGAATGGGCGGCACAGCAGGAGTTTCTCCGGACCGCCGGAGAGCAGTTTGAAGAATTGCACCGGTCGGTCAATTCCTTGCGCCAGGTGAAAAAGCAAGTGGAGACTTACAACGAGTCCTTGAAGAGCGTACCGGAGGCCAAGGACTTTGTGAACATGGGCAAGGAGTTGAACAAAAAGATTGAAAAGTGGGAAAACAACCTGGTCGAGCCGCGCTCGAAGAACTTCCAGGATGTCATCAACTTCCCCAACAAGCTCAATTCCGAGTTCCTCCAGATCCGCGGTGTTGCCGATACGCACGATCCACGACTTACCAAAGGCGTACAGGACAGGGCGCATGATGTGCAGTCAGACTGGGCCAAATACAAAATTCAAATGAACCAACTCATCGAGAAAGACATCGCAGAATACAACCGGGTTTTCCGCGAGAAGAACATGCCGGCCCTTATGCCGGAAAAGAAAGATGTGGTCATCAACAATTAGATTCGTATGAGAATCCGTATTCTTCTTGCGCTGGTTGTGCTCTGCCTGGTGCCAGGCTTTGCTCAGAAAAAGTCCTCCGCACCTCCAGCGAATACCGTTACGTACGATGAGTCATTGTATGCTGGCATGCGGTGGCGTGAGTTAGGTCCTTTTCGCGGCGGGCGTTCCACTACGGTGACCGGTGTACGCGGAAACAATAACCTGTACTATTTCGGCGCGGTCGGCGGAGGTGTATGGCAAACCACGGACGCCGGACAAACCTGGACCAACATCACCGACAAGTATTTTGGCGGTACAATTGGCGCCGTCGCTGTGGCCGAAAGCGATCCCAATGTGATCTACGTAGGTGAGGGTGAGCAAGGGCTGCGCAACAACGTATCGAGTGGTTGGGGCGTTTGGAAATCCACCGATGCGGGAAAATCATGGAAGCACATCGGCTTGCCCGATTCGCGTCACATCTCCCGGATCCGGATTCATCCCAAAAACCCGGATATCGTGTATGTAGCCGCCATGGGAAACCTGTGGAAACCCAATGAAACGCGTGGGGTCTTCAAGAGCATCGACGGCGGGGCAACCTGGAAAAAGGTCCTGTATGTCAATGACAAAGCGGGCGCGGGCGACCTGATGATGGATCCAAACAACCCGCGAATACTCTATGCTACAACGTGGAACATGCGTCGCAACGGTTGGCGCATGGATAGCGGTGGTCCCGATTCAAAACTCTGGAAAAGCACGGATGGTGGAGAAACCTGGGACAACCTCTCGGACAACCCCGGCATGCCTGGCGGGATTAACGGAATCATCGGAGTGACCGTATCTCCCGTGAATTCAAACCTCGTGTGGGCGATCCTGGAAAACACCGAAGCACCGGGGGTCTACCGTTCCGATGATGCCGGCGCCACGTGGACGCGGTTGAACCAGGATCGTGCGCTCCTTCAGCGTGCATGGTACTACTGCCGCATTTACGCCGACTCTCAGAATGAGGACAAGGTATGGGTCATGAATGTAAGCTATGGCGTGTCCAAAGATGGCGGAAGGACGTTTGAACTGAAGAACGCACCACACGGCGATCACCACGATCTTTGGATCGATCCGGACAACAACCAGCGCATGATCATCGCTGACGATGGCGGTGCCCAGGTGTCCAACGACGGTGGGGACAACTGGACAACCTACCACAATCAGCCGACGGCACAGTTTTACCGTGTCACCACCGACAATGCATTTCCGTACCGCATTCTCGGGGCACAACAGGACAATACGAGTGTTCGCATTCCGCATCGCGTGGATGGTTCCAGCATTACCGAGCGTGACTGGGTAGCTCTCAGCATCGGCGAAAGTGCGCACCTCGCGCCGGACCCGCTTAACAACAACATCATCTACGGCAGCGATTACAAAGGGTACATGAGCCTGCAGAACCTGGACAACGGTCAGGAGCGCAGCACGAACGTATGGCCCTTTCTTCCCGCCGGGTCAGGCGTTGAGGTGATGAAATACCGGTTTAACTGGAATTACCCGCTGGTATTTAGCCATCATGATCCGAAGAAGTTGTATGCCGGATCCAATCACCTGCACATGACCACCAACGGGGGAACCAGCTGGGAAGAGATCAGCCCGGACCTTACCCGGGGCGAACCTGAAACCCTGAAATCCTCCGGGGGACCTATCACGCAAGACAACACCGGCGCAGAATACTACGCCAACATCTTTGTCATCACCGAGTCGCCCTACACAAAGGACGAAATATGGACGGGCTCCGACGACGGCCTCCTGCACGTTACTACCGATGGTGGCAAGAACTGGAAGAATGTTACGCCACCCATGTCACCGAAGTATAACATGATGAACAGCATTGATGTAAACCCGTTCGTAGTCGGTGGCGCGTACGTGGTTGCCAGTTCGTACAAGTTCAGTGACTATACGCCCTACATCTACAAGACAACCGACTACGGAAAAACCTGGTCGGTGATTACCGGTGGAATTCCGAAGGAGGAATTTGTTCGGGTAGTCCGGGCCGATCCGAAACGGAAAGGGCTGCTTTACGCCGGTACTGAAAAGGGCATGTGGATCTCGTTTGACGACGGGGCAAGCTGGAGCAAGTTCCAGATGAACCTGCCGCCCGTACCCATCCACGACCTGGCCGTCAAGAACGACAACCTGATAGCAGCGACCCACGGGCGCAGTTTCTGGATGATTGATGACCTTACTCCCCTTCATCAGTTGAATGCGGAGATGGCTTCCAAGCCCGCTGTGCTGTTCAAGCCCATGCCCGCTTATCGCATGCCAGGGGGCGGTGGCTGGGGCGGCGTCAACCGCAAGTTGGAAGGCGAGAATCATCCGGGTGGCGTCATGGTCCACTATTCACTGAAGTCCGTCAATCCTGGTGACGAGATCAAACTCGAGTTCCTGGAATCGAACGGTCAACTTATCAAGGCCTATTCGAACAAGGCGAAAGAACGGGCTGATCAGCTTAGCGCGAAAGCGGGTGGAAATCGATTCGTATGGAACATGCGTCATCCGGGATACAAGACATTCCCCGGGATGGTGTTTTATGGTTCACCAAATCTTGGCCCGCGCGCCGTACCCGGCAAGTACAACGTGCGCCTGACGGTAGCTGGCCAGGCGCTGGAGCAGGAGTTTGAAATATTGAAAGACCCTCGCGTGCAAACCACTCCGGAAGAATTTCAGGCGCAATTTGACTTCCTGGTAAAGGTCCGCGACAAAGTGAGCGAGGCTAACCAGGGGGTCATCGATATCCGCAAAATCAAAGAAGATCTCGGCACATTGAAGGCACGGCTTGGCACTGACCCGCAGTACAAAGAACTGGCGGAGGCGGTGAAGAAGTTTGAGGACGCGCTCACGGTTCATGAGAATAACATCCACGAAACGCGTAACCGCAGTGTACAGGATCCTCTCAACTACGGCATCAAGATGAACAATCAGCTCGCGCACCTGATGGTTGAACAAGCCGCAGGCGACTTCCCGCCTACCAAACAAGGTGAAGAAGTCAGGCAAATGTTGACACGAAGAATTGATGAAGAGTTGGGGAAACTGAAGACTACCGTTGGCCAGAACGTAGACCGGATCAACCAGATGGCTCGCGAAAAGGGCATTGAGGTCATCACGGTTCAGCGAAAAGCAACCGATTTGTAGACACGGACGGAAAACCGTACCAAACATTATCAGGAAAACCGGGTGGGCGGCTTCAGGCCGCCCACTCTATTTTTGGGCCATGCATTACATGGTCTACGTTCTCTGCAACGCATCCCGAACATTCTTCTACCTGGGAGTTACTGGCGGTTTTACGGATGCAATCTTCGAAGATGAAGTTATCCCTCCGCCAACTGTTTCCATCTGGAATCAGTTCACGCGACTGGTTCATCATCGGCAGTTTAGAACGCTGGAGGAAGCAGCGCGTTACCTGGACCGGCTTCAGGCAGAGATTAACCAGTGGGACT
>JAYRXB010000177.1:0-1724 GCA_041917735.1 Cyclobacteriaceae bacterium | reverse complement strand
TTTACCGTAATTTGTTTCTAAACTACAAATTTGCACCGTGGTAGTCAACCCCGTTGTGTACCCCTGAATCAATAAGTCCCACGCGAGGTGACCAACCGGCAAGGGTAACATGATTGAACCTCAGGCGAGGTTACGGCCGGGATAGTCCTCGGGCCTTGAGTTCCGCCAGCAGCGCTTCATGCCGCCTGGACTTTTTCAAAAGCAGGTACGCCAAAAACAATGGAATCAGCGTGAGGAAACCCCAGTTGTTCACGGCGAAGCTATAGACGACAATCCCGACCAGAAATCCGATGAAAAATGCGTCAATCAGGGGAGAAGGCTTGGAGTGCTTGACTTCTTCGATCAATTCCTGGTCTGTTAGTTGGGAGGGGTTCTTTTGATCCATGTATATAGGTTGGTTAATTCGGAAGGTCAATAGGCGAACGCTGTGCCGGTGGCATAGGGTGGCGACACTGCTTTCAACTTACCGGTTTGCGGGTCGCGGTGAATGCCGACCCAGAGGCCTTGTGTGTACCGCCGTTGACTCGCCGGGATCTGCTTAACCGGCAATCCACTGGACTGCAGTACGCTGTCCGGAAAGGCGCCCTCCATGACCATTACCGTAAACTTGGGCGCCGTGGGTACGGAGAGGTCAGTCTCCGGCATCAGGAGACTCGGCGCATTCACGGCCTCTTCTACATCCATGCCGTGTGCAATGATATTCACGAGCGATTGCACCGTCTGCTGATGCAGGCCGGTAGACATGGAGGCAAATGGAATGACTGGCTTGCCATCTTTCAGGACAATTCCCAATTCGATCGGCGAAGGCAGTCGATTGCCTGGCCCTGCGGCCTTGATTTGCGCCTGCTGGTACCAGGCGGCGTCGCTGATCGATACACCATCGACCACGATGGCCTCGTTGCCCCAGGTCACCGTGTTGATGGAGTGGGTGATGGCCGTCATGTTGCCCCACTGGTCGATGGCCAAGACGGTGTCGGAGTGCTTCGGACCCACGCTGGCGTATTGGGCGAGTTTGACACCTTGCTCCATGCGCTTCCACAGTTCAGCGGATGTCTCCTTGCGCATCCGGGAGGAGTCGCTCAGGTTCAGGCCGGGATACACAAGCCCGCGTGTAGCCGGAGGCAGAAAGGAGAGCATAAACATGTTGGTGATATCAGACATGATGCGGAACGACTCGCCACTCTTGGACCAATGTGGTTTGCCAAATAGTCCGGAAGCTTCGGCGAGGTTGAGCGCTTCGATCAGGTTTATGCTTCCGTTAACCGGAGGACCCAGGACGGCCAGCTCATAGCCGCCGTAGCTTTGCCGCACAGGCTCGCTCCAAATTACCTGGTAGTTGGCCAGGTCTTCGAGTGTCATTTTGCCGCCGTCTTTCTGGACAGCTTCAACGGCTTTGCGTGCCCATGATCCCTTGTACATGTAGTCCACACCGCGGGTGGCGATGCTGTCGAGGGTGGCGGCAAGGGCCGGTTGTTTGAACAAATCGCCCGGAACGTAGCCGGTGCCGTCGGGCTTGATGAGGGTTGCTTTTGTTTCGGGAAGCCTGCGCAACTGCGTGTCGCGGCGCCGGAAGAAGTCGCCGGTGCGTTCATCTATCGTGAAGCCATTCCGGGCAAGGTAGAGGCTGGGCTCAAACAATGCCTTGAAGGGCAGTTTGCCGTAGCGCTGGTGTGCCGCCTCTACGCCACGCATAAATCCGCCCACCATGGCGGTTCGACGCTCAC
>JAYRXB010000176.1:0-5635 GCA_041917735.1 Cyclobacteriaceae bacterium | reverse complement strand
CAATTGGTCGCCATGCGCGTTCGACTTGTCGTGGTCATTTTGGTTTTGTTGGTTTCCCGTGCGGGTTATGCCCAGCTCGGGTTTCACCTTAAGCCAGGACAGCGGCGTGTTCAATTCCCCATCGAAGTAGTGAATAACCTGGTCATTGTGCCGGTGGTTATTAACGGTCAATTGCCCCTTCGATTCATTCTGGACACAGGTGTTCGAACAACAATCCTCACTGAAAAGGCGTTTAGCGACATTCTCAATCTTCAATATAGCCGATACATCAAGGTGGCTGGGCCCGGTGAAGAAAAGCTTGTTGAGGCCTATATCACCAACGATGTCACGCTGGATTTGCCCGGTATACACGGGCAAGGACATGCCATGCTGGTGCTCGAGAAAGACTACCTGGAATTGCGGAATTACCTCGGCACCGACGTTCAGGGAATACTGGGGTACGAAGTATTTAGCCGGTTTGTTGTTGAAATAGACTACGAAGGGCGCCAACTAACAATTTCGGATCCAGAGTTCTTCAAGCCGAAAAAGAACTATCAACAGCTGGCCATACACATCGAAGACACAAAGCCCTATGTCAACGTTCCCATCGCTCTTCAGTCCGGCGGCACGTTGGATGCCAAGTTACTGGTAGATACAGGTGCCAGTCACGGACTGGTGCTTGATCCACTGTCCGATAATCGGGTTGTTATCCCGGAAAAGCACGTTCACAGTCTTATCGGACGTGGACTTGCTGGTACCATCCACGGGGAGGTAGGGAGGATACAATCCATTGCATTTGGTGACTACCTGTTGAAGGACGTAATCGCCAGCTTCCCCAACCAGGGCGACTATGGTTTTGCAGATTCCGTGAAATCGGGCGACACCTTCCGGCATGGTGCCCTGGGCGGTGATCTGCTACGCCGCTTCACGGTGATTTTCAATTTCCCGCTGGAAAAAATGTATGTCCGGAAAAACGCGAGCTTCTCAAGAAAATTTAACTACAACCTCAGCGGAATGACATTCAAAGCCAAAGGAGTCCGACTTCGCCGCTTTGAAATCACCGATGTTCGCGCTGGCTCGGGTGCCGACATCGCCGGGATACTTCCGGGCGACGAGCTCATTTCGATCAATGGAGTTGCAGCCTCAGAATACAACCTCAATGCATTGAATGGTGCCTTTGATCTACGCCCCGGCAAGAAGGTGCGGATTGAAATCCTGCGCGAGGGCAAAACAATCAAGAAGAAGATGATCCTCATTAACCAGATTTAAGTCAGCGAGACCGCCCGGCAATTCCTACCTTGCGGCTATGGCCGACAAACACGTGGTTATTGTTGGTGGAGGACTTGCCGGCCTCATCGCATCCTTACACCTGGTCCGTGAGGGGATTCACTGTACAGTCATCGAGAAGTCCTCCTATCCCTTCCACCGCGTGTGCGGAGAGTATGTATCACGCGAAGTCTTGGCCTACCTCTCCCGGCTGGGTGCATACCCGGAGGCACTTCATCCCGCTCAGATCAACCGGTTTCAACTGACATCCACCCGCGGTGACAGCACAAATCTTCCGCTTGACCTGGGAGGCTTTGGGATCAGTCGTTTTGCATTTGATCATTTTCTCTATCAACAGGCGTTGTCTCGCGGCGTGACATTTCAGTTGAACTGCGAAGTGAATGCCATTCGCTACGAACAAGACCGATTTGTCGTGGAGACCAATTTCAGCGAGGTGTCAGCTGATGTGGTTATTGCTGCCCATGGCAAACGGTCACGACTGGACAAGGAACTCAAACGCAGTTTCATAGCGCGACATTCTCCCTACGTTGGCGTCAAATCCCACATCCGTCTTCCTGGTTTCCCGCGGGACCTTATCGCGCTACACAATTTCGACAACGGGTATTGCGGCGTCAGTGCGGTGGAAGGCGATACGATCAACCTGTGCTACCTCACGCACCGCGACAATGTCCGTACCTACGGAAATCTTCCTGAAATGGAAGCTGCCATCCTGCATCGCAACCCTTTCCTGAAAGAAATATTCACGCAAGCTGAATTTCTGTTTCAAAAGCCGGAGACCGTGAATGAAATTTCCTTCGAAACAAAGGGGCCGTTGGAAGCGCACATCCTGATGTGCGGCGATGCGGCCGGCATGATCACGCCGCTTTGCGGGAATGGCATGGCGATGGCCATTCACTCCGCCAAACTTGCGGCAGAACATGTTTCACGATTTTGCAAAGATCCAACGTATACCCGTGACCGGTTGGAGCATGATTATCAGGCCTCGTGGAAGCGTGCCTTTGCCTTTCGCCTGTGGGCCGGAAGAAACATCCAGCGATTGTTCGGCAGCGACAGCGCATCACGGACGGCCGTTTTGCTCGGCTCACACCTGAAGCCCATCGCCCGTGCCTTGATTCGTCTCACGCATGGAAAACCTTTTTGATAATTGCCTGCCACCCGCTACTTTGATTCCACATGAAGCCCACCACATTCTCTCCATCGCGCCGCAACTTTCTTCGCCAAACGGGGACCCTGGCTGCCCTGAGCCTGACCAGCCTGCCGGAATGGAGTTGTCAGCAGGAAAAGTTGTTTTTCAGGATTTCCCTGGCTGAGTGGTCATTCCATGTCTCGCTGAAATCGGGCCAGATGGATAACCTCGACTTTCCCGTTGTTGCCCGAAACGAATTTGGCCTTGATGGTGTCGAATACGTGAATCAGTTCTTTATGGACAAAGCAACAAATCAGGAATATCTGAATGAACTGAAGAAACGCTGTGACGACAATGGGGTACGAAGCCTGCTGATCATGTGCGACAGTGAAGGAGACCTGGCAGATACCAACGCTGACCTGCGTCAGCAAGCGGTTGAAAATCATTTCAAGTGGGTAGATGCAGCACACGTTCTGGGTTGCCACTCCATACGCGTAAACTGTGCCGGTAAAGGAAGCCCTGAAGCGGTAGCCGCTGCGGGAACGGAAGGGCTCTCACGCCTGAGTGAGTACGCCGGAAAGGCCGGCTTGAACGTAATCGTTGAAAATCACGGAGGATACTCTTCGAACGGAAAGTGGCTAACCTCCGTTATTCGGGCCGTCGCTTTACCCAATTGCGGCACGCTGCCGGATTTTGGGAATTTCAACCTGGGAAATGATACCTGGTATGACCGCTATACGGGCGTAGAAGAAATGATGCCTTTTGCCAAGGCGGTTAGTGCCAAGTCACATGATTTTGACGAAGGTGGAAATTGTGTGGAGACGGACTATGTCCGCATGCTCAAAATTGTCAAGGATGCCGGGTATACCGGTTACATTGGTATCGAGTACGAAGGAGAAAAACTCCCAGAAAGGGATGGCATACGCACCACGCTGGGCCTCCTGAAAAAGGCCGGGGCGCAAGTCGGTTAACCAAAAAGGTACCTGCCCACATTCCGGGTGTCAAAAAGCAGCCACGTGAAGAACCCGATGATGCTAACGGCTGAAAGTATGTTCAACCACATGGTGTATGTAAAGTTTGCATACGCCGGATTCCTCCATACGCGGAGAAACCAGTAGCCAAAATACGCCAGAACAGGCGCCAGACTGACCAGAAATGCCAGGGCCTGACGGTCTGCGTAATAGCGCAGGAAATACAAGACAAACCCGACGACCGCAAGTCCAAAGAACCCCGCGGTAAACAAAAAGGTACCGCGCACCCCAAGCACCAGGCTCAGGGTCCGGTCGCCCCGCTTCGCATCTTCCTCATGCTGATATACCTGGGTCATGGGGTAGTTGGCCCAAAGCATCAGGCTCGTGAGCGTGGCGGGCCATAAAACATGTATTTGAATGGCACTTGAAATATCCATTTTGTTGAGGGCCATATAGCAGGCCAGGAAAATGAAGAATCCCTGGAAGAAGCCTGTTGCTAACCAACCAACGACCGGCCGCTTCTTCAGCCTCACTGCCGGATGACTGTAGGCCTTGGATACGAGTCCGTACACAAAGACCATAACTGCAAAATCTATGGAAACATATACCACTGCCAACACGAGGGCGACCAGATCCAGCAACAAGGAAACCCAATACAACGCCCTAAAGACCGGCGGTGGGTTCCGGAGTCCCCCGATGCTCTTCTCGTCCTTGTCAAAGTAGCTGTTATACCCGTTGCTTGCCGGGTAGACCAACAGGTGAAGAATGACGAAGATCCACGTGAGTCGCTGCAGAATGAGGTTGGGCGAAACCGCCAGCGCAAATAAGAAAATAGGCAGCAAGAAAAATGAGAACGGGATCCGAAGGTGCAGGAGTGTTGAGCGAAGGGTCATACGATCGACGAGTGATCAAGATAGTCTTTTTGCCTATTATTGAGTAATGGGCTACATCACCGCCATCGGTTCCGCAACGCCGTCGCATGCACTGGCACAATCGAGCATTGCCGACTTTATGGTGCACGCCATGCGCCTGGGTCAGGATGATGCCCGGAAACTTCGAACGGTATTCCGGGCCAGCGGCATTGAAAAGCGGCACTCCGTTATTGAAGACTATGGCCGAACGACGAACTTCACCTTCTTCGAGAACGGTTCTTCCATGGAGCCGTTCCCTTCGACACGCCGGCGGCTGGAGCTCTACCGCAGGCACGCCCTGGCACTCAGCCTTGACGCCGTTCATCGATGCCTGGAACGTGTACCAGACCTGCGCCGGGATGCGATTACACACCTCGTGGTGGTCAGCTGCACCGGGATGTACGCCCCGGGTCTGGACATCGACCTGGTGAAAGCCCTCGGGCTCAACTCCTCCATTGCCCGGACATGCATCAACTTTATGGGATGCTATGCGGCGTTCAATGCGCTACGCCTCGCCTCAGCGGCTTGTCAGGCAGGTCCCGGATCCAAAGTCCTGATCGTTTGCACTGAACTTTGCAGCATTCATTTCCAGAAGGAGAATACAGACGACAACCTGCTCGCCAATGCGCTGTTTGGCGATGGTTCTGCGGCAGTACTCTTCGAAGCAAGTCCACGAAGAGGAATCACACTGGAACTCGAGGAGTCCCACTGCGAATTGGCCACCGAGGGCGAGCACGACATGACGTGGACCGTGGGCGACCTTGGTTTTGAAATGCGACTATCTTCCTATGTGCCGGACATTATTCGCAGTGGCATACGAAATCTTACGCGCTCCTTGCTTGCCAAAATCCGAAGACAGCCTTCCGACATTTCATTCTATGCCATTCACCCGGGAGGCAAGAAAATTCTTGAAACCATCGAATCAGAACTTGGAATGAGCAAGGATCAAAATCGGTATGCCTACCAGGTGCTTCGAAACTTCGGCAACATGTCGTCGCCCACTGTGCTTTTTGTGCTCCAGGCACTGTGCCAGGAGCTGAGACCGGAAGACGACAAAAAGAGAATCCTGAGCTTTGCATTTGGACCAGGGCTTACGCTTGAAAGCGCCCTGTTTAAAGCCACCGCCCAATGAATCTCGCCTTTTCATCCGGCAAACGAGCTACCGACCCGGAAATCATGGATGATTTCACCTGCTCGGGTGAAGTGGTGGAGCAAACCTTGCGCGAATTGGATATCATCAATCGCTTGCTGGGTGGCAACGGCGTGACCTTGTCCGGCCTGAAAAAGATGACAGCCATCCATACCTCGCGCGAAACCCCGCTCACGATCGTCGATCTCGGTTGTGGCAGTGGCGACTTGCT
>JAYRXB010000175.1:0-3678 GCA_041917735.1 Cyclobacteriaceae bacterium | reverse complement strand
TTTCCGCCACCGTGCCCGGTGTAGTTGAATGCGCGTACCAGTACAAACCAGAAGAGGGCGCCGGTAAACATGGCGCAGGCTAAACCGTGTCCGCCGATGAGGAAAAACATGCCGTACCAGAAGCTCCAGTTGAGGATCAGGAGGCCCACCACATACCACGGCGATGCGATGGATCCCCACGTGAGGTACTGGGCGTAGGAGTTGAGGGGTACGCCGGTATGGCTGAGGAAGTGGCTCGCTTTTTTGTAGCTCGCTTCATCCAGGTTTTTGGAGATGGACTGGTGGTTGACGTCCGACAACATGCAGTACATGATGCCTGCGTTGGAGTTGTAGGGGTCGCCCGGTTTGTCGGATTTCAGGTGATGCACATGGTGCGACACCACGTAGACCTCTTCGGCGAACGTGCGGAGCACCAGGTTTTGTGTGATGAAGCGCCAGATCGGGTGACTGAAGGTGTAGGCGCGGTGCGTGCAAAAGCGGTGAAACCAGATGGTGCCGTGTGTGCTCATCACCACCATGCCATACACGACAGCGGCCAGCACGAGCGGCCAGGTGATGTAGTAGACGAGGAGGACGTACAGAAACGGCACCATGCAGACGGCCGTAAACCAGTTGATAAACGGTATCCAGTTGCGTTTCGAGTGGAAAATATTAATCCGGAAAAAAGCTTCTCCCCACAATTGGCGGAGGGTAGGTGTGATCAACTTCCCGTCTTTGTCGGCCCATCCGTATGACGGAACCTCAAGAACATGGTCAATAAAGGACATTCTGCGGTGTTAGGTACTGTATTTTTTGTAAGGTAACGCTAATGTTGGCGGAAAGCTAAAGGCTGAAACCTAATTGAGTTTCAACGCTTGGTGATCCACGCGCAATTCCCCCCGCAACACCAACTGTAGGCATGCGGGGTAAATCTCTTTCTCCTTTCCGCACCCGGTTGGTGTTGTCGCCATCCGTTGGATTTGTGCGCTATCACTCCCGGCCTTTAAGGGAGAGGTACTCGTTCAGTCACACATTTTGAGTTCATGACCAAAGCGGAACAATGCTTATCTTTATCCAAATGCTAAATCAATGAAGTTGCGCGTTCGGCTTGCCCTTGTTTCGTTGGTCATGGTGTCGTGCGGAGGCCCATCCGGAGAATCGTCCTCGACGGACTCGTTGACGCACGCCATTCGCGATAGCGCCGCGACATTTTCCTCCCCAAACTGGATCCAGGCTCCAGAGGATTCAACAGAACTGCCTCGTGTGGAGATCGGCTATGATATGAGAAGAATTTGGGATCGCAAGCCAACGATTTTCCAGCCGTTCAATCCAATCTATGAGGAGGCGCTTCGTGCCTATCAACTCCGGGATAGCCTCTATTTTGAACACTCCGAGGAATTTACCCCTGAAGACAGTGCCCTTTTTGTGCCCGTGTTTAACAGGATCCATGAATCTATTCAGCGCTACACACAGCAGCTGAAATCGGGTGTCAAGACAAAAAAGCTGACCATTCCGTCACGAGCCGATGATTTGGCTCCTGAAGACAAAAGTCATCTACTTCTCCGGACTTCCTTGTCCAAGACCCTGAAGCTGGAAGACTTTGGTTTTCTTGGCGGCGCACCGTTCATGACCATTGAATCAGACGTGTTCAGGGATGCCAACAACAATCCGGAAGCGCACTACACGACCCAACTGGCAGATAATTCCTGGTATTTTTTTGACTATGTGTATGCGCACCATCCCGGACCAATCGAAACTTCCTTTGGCCCACCGCTTTCCGCATATGAGAGCCTACCCGATGAGGTCAATGGAATTGGATCAATTGTACATCGCCTGGAGGAGCGTATTCCGGTTTGGTTTCTCACAACCGAGGGCGCTGTCCCGGCCAGCCTGTCCCGGGTAAACCTGAAATTGGGAAGCGAATACGGATGTATCTCCGACAATCCTACCTACACCTTTGCCTGTTCGCGAAACATCGAGCCGGAGGCCATTTTCGGAGTAGTGTACTTCGCCAATGGCGCGTCGCTCGAAAAAGCAACAAGTTCGGTGCGATCGAATCAATTGTGGGAATATGACATCGATGGCGATGGACAGCCGGACCTCGCTCGCATCAACAGCACATTCCCGGGAGCTTCCGATGACAACATGGCCTACGCGATCTGGTTTGTCAAGTTGGCTGATGGGTGGGTTCCACTTGATTACGGTGCCGAACCAGATTGTACCTGATATGCGCAAGGCCCGATCCGGAGCCATTCTGGTCTGTGTTCTCTTCGTGCTGGTCTTCGGCACGGCTTCCGTCCTGCAGACCACACCCGTGCGTGTTTTTGCCGGCGAAAACTCTGTCGGCTCCTGGATGTCGGGAGTATTGCTGGTGATTTCCGCCACCACCACCGCGGTATTGGCCCTGCGACGCGGCGCGTATCCCTGGTTTCTTTTCACGGTCTTCTTTATGCTGCTGGCTATCGATGAAAACTTCATGATTCACGAAGCCATGAAACGGTCTCTTGTATTCGTGTCTTACGAACGGACCCGGGATGCGGCATACTGGCTGGGAGAATTGCCGGTGATGATCGGAGGGGCCATCGGCGTTATCGCAGCGTGGATGATGGCCAAGCACCTGGCAGGCAACATCCGATGGCTGGTAGGTGTCGGGGTGCTCTTCGGCAGTGCTTCTATCGTCATCGACATTCTATCATGGGGTGTATTGTGGGAAGATATCCTGAAGCTACTGGGTGAGCTTGCGGTTACCTGTGCACTGGTAACCGAGCTGGAAATGGAGCTGCCAGCAGCAACTAATAAGAGACCCGGGCAGGAATAAGCATCTGCACGATGCGATCGCTGCTCCTGGAGTTCATTCTGGCCCCACCGACCCAGTGGATGACCAAAAAGGCCCAAAACCAGCCAAAAAAGTGGTCTGCTGAGAATTCTTCCTTTTTTCTTTCCATTTACTGAACACTGTTTAGTAGTTTTGCGTACACCTGCATCAATGACCATGGGCGTGACCGAACGGAAGCAACGGCATAAAGAAGAGCTGAAGAAGGAGATCCTTTCCGCAGCCCGCGAGTTGTTTACCGAACGGGGATGGGAATCGACATCGATCCGCAACATTGCGGAGAAGATCGAGTATTCGCCGGCGACCATTTACCTGTACTACAAAGACAAGAACGAGATCATCTTCGACCTGCATCGCGAGGGGTTCGCACTCCTGGTGAATTACTTTGGCGTGCTGCGTGGGGTTTCCGACCCCTTTGAACGCCTCAAGGCAATGGGAAGGGCCTATATCCGCTTTGCCCTTGAAAATCAGGATACTTACAAGGTCATGTTTGTGATGGAGGAACCCCTGAAGCACGTGGAAAGCTGCGCAGTGCCGGACTGGGATGAAGGCGACAAGGCCTTCGATATTCTCCTCCACACGGTTTCCGCCTGCCAGGAAAAGGGATATTTCTCAGGCCTGGATGCGACGCGCTTATCCTTCGTGATCTGGAGCACCATGCACGGCTTGTGCACCCTCCGCACCAGCGGCCACCTGGGCCACGTAGACATGGTCCGAAACAGCCAGATGAATATTGATGACCTGATGACGGCGGCCTATGAGGAGTTTGTCAAGATGCTGGAAAAACTGAAGGGGTAAAAAAATTTTAACAAGAACTTAACAGTGTTTAGTATGAGAACAGTGATTACTATACTCGCCTTCTGGAT
>JAYRXB010000174.1:0-2207 GCA_041917735.1 Cyclobacteriaceae bacterium | reverse complement strand
TGCGTGCATAGTCATCAAGTTTGTCCTTGAGGTTGTCAAACTTGCGCACGTCCGCATCCAGGAAATAAACACGGTTGGGGTCCAGCTCTCCGAAGTAGTTCTTCAATACTACCGCCGACAGGGAGTCATTGAATTTGATCCGGCGGTAGTGATGCCGATCCAGGAGCAATGTGATGACCCTGGCCTCTTTTCCAAAAACAGGCTTGGGCTGGAGGCGTGTGGTATCCAGCGGGGCAGCGCACACCTGCCCTGTCCATCCCAACAACAACACCCCCGCGGCGATTACGATACGTCTCATTGGCAATTCAATACGTTTATACTTACCCGTATACGAAGGAATCAAAGTTCAGGCCAACCTTTTTACGGTTTTGCTGACTTGTCTACATCAAACTCATCGAGAAACTTCTGCGCCTGCTCGAGGGTTGAAAATTCGTAGAAGCGCTTGCCCGACAGCACCGAGTGGATTTCGATGCGAACCGCATCGATATTGCGCGTATTCCGCTTGTTGGAATTCCGGAATTCCTTGAAGTCATCCCCCTCCCGGCGGGAAATCGGGAAGGCCGTGGCGCGAACGTTCTTGCAATATTCGCAACGGTAGTTCTTAATGATCTCCTTCGGTGCCCCATCTTCAAATCGTTCCGATACCTCTTCGTGAACTACCTTCATGGTGAAGAAGCCACAGTTATTGCACTGCAAGGCAGTCAGATGGCCCTGGTACTTCTCAATGTGAATGTCCCCGGATTTGTCGTCGATCCAGACGTCGTAGTCAATGGAGAAGATCCCCTCCTCGGCCTGTTTGCCTTCGTCGAGGTGAACATCCTCCTCCTCTTCCGTGAGCAAACGCATCCGGTTGCCGGTCTTCGGGTTAACGCGCGGCATGTAACGCCACTTCTTGAGTTTGGCGTTGAGTTTGGTAGGATAGTAATACTGCAGGATCAGTTTGGCCACATAGGCAACCAGGGTACCGCCCGCAATTCCAAAGAAGATACGCACAAAGAACCATACACCCACACCGTTGAGAACCCGCTCACCGGCGCCATACAGGTTAATCAACAGCGCGATGGCCGCGCCGAAACAAAAGAAGCTCCATTTATACCACGTAACCTCGTGACTATTGATGTAGTCATACTTCTCCTTATAGTCATTGATCAGGGCTACCCGCAACTGATGCACCAGGTATATCAGGATACCGGCGGCCGCCAGGACGATCGCGCCAATAACCATGGCGATATACCATCCTTGAAGAAAAGGGCTTAGCTCGGAGTGATCGGCAAACTGCATGGAAAAATAACTTTGGTTTGGTCAAAAATATGGATAAAAAACGACAAGGAGCCTACTTTAGTGCTTCTCCAGACCCAATATTGCTTCCAGGTTGGCCGGCGAATAACCCTTCGCCTTGATCGTCTTGTTGTCGGCTGTACGGTAGACCAGCCATTTGTCACCCTCCTGCAGGTAGTAACATTCGGTGTTATCACGTTGCCGGTAAAATTCGACCGTCTCCCGGGCCTCCGCCTCGCTGGAGCACGCCTTACTCATGTTGGAGCGCTGCACCTCCTCAAAGAGCTCCTTGAACTTCGCGCCGAGGCCAAACTCGAGGACTGCACCCGACAAGACATACTGCAGGTCGCACAGGGCGTCGGCCACCGCCACGATATCCTGATGCTTGATGGCCTCTTCCAGTTCCCGCAACTCCTCGGCCAACAAATCAACCCGAAGTTGGCAGCGCTTTGCATCCGGGATCGCCGGCCGGTCTATGACCGGATGCTTGAAGGTCTTGTGAAACTCGGCAACCAGTTGAAGCGACTCAGGATGTTTCATGGATTGACAGATTTCTGCCAATGTAACAGATAAACCCTTCCCGGGTCAATAGCGCATATTTATTTGACCCTGCCGTCTATATTTGCAACCGATTGCCACACCCATGAACCAGAATTTTGTTCACGAGCTCACCTGGCGAGGCATGGTACACGATGTCATGCCCGGTACCGAGGCGCAACTGCAGAAAGAGCGCACCGCCGGCTACATCGGCTTTGACCCTACGGCCGACTCGCTTCACATCGGAAACCTGGTTCAGATCATGACCCTCGTGCACTTCCAGCGTTGCGGTCACAAGCCCCTGGCGCTGGTCGGCGGAGCCACTGGCATGGTGGGCGACCCTTCCGGCAAGTCCGCCGAACGGAACCTCCTCTCCGAAGATGTACTCCGGC
>JAYRXB010000173.1:0-4453 GCA_041917735.1 Cyclobacteriaceae bacterium | reverse complement strand
GGTCTGCTTTAATTCATCGGCAGATCCGGTGAACATCGTGTCGGTGATGCGAAAGCCAAGGATTTCATTGGCTTGCTCGAAGAGTGTTTTGGCTTTTGCGTTGTTGTCGTAAAGGTCTTTGCCCATCCCGGTAAATTGGGCGCCCTGTCCGGGGAAGATGTATGCCTTCATGGATGATTGAATTGAGTCGGCAAGATAAGCCCGGGAACGTGAGTTGCCCAAACTACCGTACCACCTGCACCCAGCCGCGGATGTTCTGGACTTTCTGGGCGGGGTCAACCACGTTAAACGTCACCTTGGCGTTGTAATAGTAAACTCCGGCTGCGACGTCGTTGCCGTTGTTGTCACGGCCGTCCCAGTCGATGTAAATCGACCGCTCGCCGCCCGACTTGTAATCGTAGACGTGCTTGCCCCAGCGGTTTGTGACGACAAACTCCACGCTTTCCACGAAGCGGGCACATTTCTGGCGCTGCTGCTCCAGGTCAATCGGTCCGCACGGGCCATCTCCATTCTCGTTGGCGGTCTGCCGGCCACTGTAGGCGCTGAAGAAGTCGTTGCAGTTGTCGCCGTTGGGTGTAAACACGTTGGGCAGCTCGTAGTTCGGGCAGTTGTCGAAGCAATATTGCTCGCTCCGTTCGCTCTCGTTGCCCGCGCGGTCAACGGCCGAGATCTTGTAACATCGGGCATAGGAAGGCAAGTTGGAATCGATGAAGAATGTATCGCGCACATTCTGGGCATACAACTCAAACGCAGAACCCACGAACGGCGCCACGTAGATATTGTAGCTGCGAATATCCTGCCGGCATTCCGGGTCTTCAGGCTTCGTCCAGGTCAGCGTATTGGTGAACACAGCCTGCCCGCAGGGTTGTGTAGCCTGCTGTAGCGAGCAAGGCACAGCCGTGATGGAGAGTGCTGGCTTGCAAGGTGGAATACTGTCGTTGGGTTGCGCGCAATTGATCTGGGAGAAGTTGATCAACGGCGCCTTCACCCGGGGATTGCCATACGTACCGCGCGTCTGCACCCGGTAGCAGTATACCTCTTCATCACTCAGGGGAACGCTGTTGAATTGTCCTGAATCGACATACACAAACCTTCCCGACGTCACCTGGACGCTGTCGATCAGGATCAATTGTGCCTCGGTAGACCCTTCCGGTCCGCGATAGATATAGTGATAGGGGTAGTTTACACTCAGGTTTGACCACGGTGTATTGGCTGCCCAGTTGAGTTCAATCCGTTTGAACTGCGGTTTTGGATCCAGCCGTACCGTGGACGCGATGGCGGATGTATCGATCGGGTCGCCATCGGCTTCGGTGAGCACTACCCGATAATTGTACGTTATCTCCGTGGTGTTGAGGCCTGTGTCGGTGAAGGTCGTATCGGTGAGCAAGCCTGTGTGGGCGTTGGCTAACTTAAGGTTACCGGTAAAGCCTTCCGCACGAAGCACCTTGTAGAAATACGGCGGGGGAAACTGGGTCTGGTTGATTTCGAATGGCGGCCTCCAACGGACGGTTACCTGGCCATCGGTACTTCCGGTCTTGTCGACGGTGGCGTTGGTGATGACCGGAGCGTCGGCCAGGATGGTGAAACAGGTGTCACGGGACACGTAGCTTTCGCCGCCCTGAGGCGCCGGGAAGATGGCCACAAGCCGGTAGCAATACCGCACCGCAGGCGCGAGGCCGCGACCGGCATTGGTATCCGTAAAGGAAGTTTGGGAAATCGGCGCCGCGCCGATGCGGGTATAGCCCAGGAAGTCGGGCATGCCGGTGACACAATTGGGTGGAACAAACGGACTTCCTTCCACCCTTCGCCATACTTCCATGGTTTCCGCATTGCTGCACGCGTACGGATCCCAGGTCACTTTAAGGTTGCGCGCGCCGACAATTTTGATATCGTTCCACTTCGGCTTGGGGCCTACGACGCGAATGTTCCAGGTCTTGAATTGAACCAGCTTCGCCCCTTTGCCGGGAGGCGGATCGTCGGTGATCTTGAACACAACCTGGTAGGGTTGGTCTTTGACATGGATGCACTCCGTATTCCAGGTGAAGGTCACCTTGGCTTGCAGCGTAGGTCCGGTCGGTTGGAGGGTTCCATTGGGGGGAACAAAGGTCGCGGGACTCGGGAATGGCGGATTGATGATCTGCGAGAAGACCTCAATCTTCACGTTGTCGTAGTCCGGATCAGTCCCGAAGATATCCGCATTGACGGTTGTTCCGGCTTCCACGCAGAGGTCAGGGGGCACCGTAAGTTCCGGGCGTTCGTTGTCACAATCTTCAACGATGATTTGCATGTCGCGAACGACATACCCCTGGTTGACCCAAATGCCGCTGATTTTTCTCCAGGAACGAATGATGAACGCAATGTTGTACTCGCCGGGGGCTCCCGGCGCATCCCACAGCAGTGTTCCCGTGATGGAGTCGATTTCAAAGGTTGGCGGGCCGTCTCCATTTTCATTGGCCTGGCCATAGACCAGCCCGATGCGGTCGTAGAATTCGCGTGCATTGGGATCCCGGTAGGCATCCACGTCGAGGTCTTTCTCCTTTTTTGGTATCGTCAACTCGTATGAAAGGCTGTCGCCATCGGGATCGTAAGCGCCGGGATTGTGGTACCACGCCGCGCCGGTACAGGCTTTGTCGATGGGCGGCACGAGGAGCTTGGGGCTGTTGTCACAACCCAGGAACGGATCGATGTTGATTTGTGACTCGATGTAAAACCGGGTATTCACCGAATTGAACATGTTGAGAATGCCCGCATTTCGGTTGGGCTCGAGGTAGCTGATTATGTACCGGCCGATTCCGGCATAGGTATGGGTGGTGGTGAACGAAACCGTACCAATATTGGGGCCCAGGTCTGGTCGTAAGGTGTTCTCTATCCGGGGTGTGGTGAAGGGCTTTGTTCCGTCGCCAAAGTCCAGGAGGCCTTCCCCGAACCTGATTTCCGAACCGGTATTGGTGTACACCGTGATGGTGATCCGGAAGGTGAGGCTGGTACAGTTTACGCGCTCCACGGTAATCTCGCCCGCGCGTAGGTGGGTTGCCAGCGCCTGTGAGCCAGACAGCAGCAGCATCCACAAGCAGCCGATCCTAAGTAAACGTAGCGTCACGCGCATGAATGGAACTTACCCAACCAAAGGAAACCAAAAGTACAACATTCGACCAAACCGGCCTCACGAAAAGGGACCCCCGGCCGATGAAAAACGTTCAACAGCTTGAAATATTACTACCCCGGGTTGGGTAAGGTGTTGCGCGCGAGGGCCTAGGCAGGCACAGCGTCGCCAGCGACCACGACCTCCGGGGTCATGAGCACGGCAGACTTGATCGAATTGGAAATTAAGCAATTGGCTTCGGCCTTCTGCAGTACACGCAAGGCGCGTTCACGGTCCTTCTCATCGCGAATGGTGACCACCGGGAAGAGTTGCACCTCGGTCATCTGGAATTTGCCGTCGCGTTGTTCGAGTTTCCCTTTTGAGCCACACTGGAACGAAGCGAACTCGAGCTTGGAGTTTTCCGCAATCGCCAGGAAGGTGGTCATCAGGCAACTGCTTACCGCGGCGGTAAACAGGTGCTCCGGTGACCAGATGCCCGGAATGCCCTTGGGGAATTCGGGGGGTGTTGCCACCTCGATGCAATTGTCCGCCGATGCGTTGAGTTCGGGAGAGCACATCATGCCTTTGCGGTCCTGGCTCCACGCGATGTTGACTTGATAAAAATGGGAATCCATGATTAACGTTGTTGAAGTTTACGCTGAAGTTTCACCCAGTTGCCCGCGTCGTAGACGTGTCGGTAACCATTGGCGTCCAGCAGGTTCTTCGCGTACCAGCTTTTCGATCCATCGATGCAACAGGCAATGATCGGATGATGCTTGTTGGCCAGCCGGTGCATGTTGTCTCTCAATTTTTCGATGGGAATATTTATTGCGCCCTCCAGGTGTGCCCGGTCAAACTCGGCCGGCGTACGCACATCGAGTACGATGGCGCCGTCGCGAATCAACTGGCTGTAGTCAACACCCGGGCCTATTCCAAAAAGTTGCTTCAGTGCTTTATACATGGTTCTTCTCGTTACGAGCAGGAAAAATCGGGCCCTTCTGGTCCTACAAACAGGGCAAAACTAGCGGGTGACAACTCCCGGCACACTGATATTCGTCAGTACCTGCCGCCCGCTGGCAATGCCACTAATATAATAGCCTGCCGATTGTCCCTCCGGTTCACTACCTTGTCTTTATGCGCGTTATTGGAGAAATCAACCACCCCGAGTGCAAAGTCACCCTCTTCCACTGGAACAACCGTTACCTCATCAAGATCGAGCAGGGGCTGCTGGAGCAGACGTACAAGGTACCCGAATACGATGTGCCCACCGAAGATGAAGCCAGGCGCCTGGTCAGCGAAGCGTTTATCCAGGCGGCGTTGCAGCAATTCGAAGCCATGCGCCAAAACCTGCACCAGGCCCTTGAGAAGATC
>JAYRXB010000172.1:0-5293 GCA_041917735.1 Cyclobacteriaceae bacterium | reverse complement strand
ATCTCCGTTGGCGGCGTTTCGCACCGCTTGGGTACCTGGCAGGACCGGGCCAGTGACTATCAAAAGGGACCGGGGGAGAAAGCTTTCGGCATACGTGACTTCATGGTAGATCGTAACTACATTGAGCAATTGGGATTGGAATTTCTCGCGGGAAGAAACTTTGATGCCAGACCAGTGATGGGCCGCGAGCGGCAAATAATTCTGAATGAACGCGCCCTGAGCCGGTTTGATTTCAAGACCCCGCAGGATGCATTGGGTTCGGCAGTCTACCTTAACGACAGTACATCACTGGAAGTGATTGGAGTAGTGAAGGATTTTCACTTCCGTCCCATGAACTATGAGATCGGGCCGTTGGCGCTGCGGAATAATTCGGCGGAGTTCGGTTTCCTGAGTGCACGAATCAGTCCCGGAACGGAGAAAGCCGTCGCGGCCTCCCTGGAGAAGCTCTGGAAAAACCATGATCAGGTGCATCCTTTTGAATGGAAGATGATGGAGGACGAGATCGACGAAGCTTATACCGCGTCGGGTTTCGTGGATGTAGTGAAAATTGTTGGGTACATCTCGTTCCTGGCCGTCACCCTGGCATGCTTGGGTATGTTGGGGATGGCCATGTATGCCACCCAAATCCGGATGAAGGAAATCGGAATCCGGAAGGTCATGGGCGCAAACGAAGGCCAGGTGATCGTGGTTCTAAGCCGTGGATTCATGATCCTCATTGTGCTGGGAGCCATATTGGGTACGCCCCTCGGCTATTTCCTGGGTACCACCTTCCTGGATAGTTATGCCTACAAGGCGCCACTGGGTGTGGTGGCCATTTCTTCGGGATTTGCGGTCATGTCGGTGCTCGGCGCCCTGACCATCATGTCCCAAACGTGGTCTGCCTCACGCCGCAACCCGGTGGAAAGCCTGAGGTATGAGTGACCGACCGGTAACCAGTGACCAGTCAATTGCAATGCCAACACCCAATACCCAACACCCAGGGTATGTGCATAACTTGGTTGAAAAGTTGTGCAGTTCTTTTTTAGTAAATAGTTGTACAAAGTAAAAGGGGAGTATACTTTCATATCACCAAGTCGATCGAAGCAGATTGATCAGGCAGCCCGGCAAACAACACCCAGTTTTCTACGGAAAGCGGGGTCAAAGAATCCGGGATGGCAGGATTGCGCAAGCGAAAAGGGCCTTCGGGTAACTGGCGTGAGCGCGGAGTTGAGAACGGCATCCGCAAGGGTGTTGGGGCAGATTCCAGTTTGAACAGGCGGTTTGGGGTTACGCAAAGGCTACGGCTGATGCGCTGACAAGACGGGAGCGATCGAGCAATTGATTCGCTCCCGTTTTTTTGTTGCCCGATTTCGACCGCATTTGCCCGCAGACGGTCAACACATTTTCGGTATTTCCGTGGTCCTACTTCAGTCGGCTACAACTTTTCGGCAATTCAGTTCATCTTTACCGCAAGGCACCACGCTGTCTTATGAATCGGCACGGTATTGAATTGCAACACCCCCATTACCCAACACCCAATGCCTAACGCCTAAAACCTAAAACCTAAAACCTCAAGCCCAACTCCCCCTATGCTCCGCAACTACCTGACCATTGCCTTTCGGGCCCTATGGAGAGACAAAGTCAACTCCGCCATTAACATCCTTGGCCTTGGCCTGGGTGTGCTGTGCTGCGTCCTGATTTCGCTCTATGTGTACGACGAGCGGACGTTTGATCACTTCCACTCAAAGGCAGACCGGATTTTCAGGGTTTTTGTAAAGGAAGATTGGGGCGAGAACCAACAGTTCTTCAATACGTCCACGCCATTCCCCATGGGGCCTGTGCTCAAGGAGAACTTCCCGGAAGTGAAAGGGCAGGTTCGGATTGTATCCTTTACCGCCCTCGTGAAGGTTGGTGAACAATTGATGTCGGAGGAGGTAACCATCGGTGGTGAGGCCTTCTTTGATGTGTTTGATTTTCCTTTCAACGGCGACCGATCAAAGGCGCTGAGCAGCCAGGGAGCGCTAGTCCTCAGTGAATCGATGGCCCGAAAGTTCTTTGGTACCGACGACCCGCTAAACAAAGCCATTTCCCTGCGTATCGGCGATCGCTTTGAGGAATTCGTAGTCAGTGGTATTTCATCCAGCCCATCCAACTCAAGTATATCCTTTGGGATTCTTATCTCCGATTTGAACCTGGCCCGCATGTATGACCAGCAGTTCCTAACCTCGAGCTGGTTCAATGTAAACCCGGAAACCTACGTGCTGCTGAGCGAAGGTGCTACCCCGGAATCGCTGACGGCCAAGTTCCCTTCTCTGTTCAAGACCCTGATCGGGGAAGAGGACTTTACGAAGAGCAAGTATTATGTGGGGCTTCAACCCATCAAAGACATTCACCTGAATACGGAATTTCCGACGGCCATCGCACCGGTAAGCGACGGCAAATACAGCCTCATCCTGGCGGCGATTGCCCTGTTGATCCTGGTTGTGGCCTGCATCAACTTTGTGACGCTTTCCCTCGGGCGCTCCCTGCGACGCGCCAAGGAGGTTGGCATTCGTAAGGTGGTTGGCGCGCAGCGCAGCCAGATCATCACCCAATTCATTGGTGAGGCTGTCTTGATTACGGTGGTCTCCATTGTCATCGGGGTGACGGTATCGAGACTTGTTCTGCCCATGTTCAACGACCTGGCCGGCAAGCAACTGGTGTTTCCCCTCAGCCTTTTCCTGGGTGGGGTCGTCATGGCACTCCTGGTCATTATTGGTGTGATTACCGGTAGCTACCCGGCTTTCGTCTTGTCGGGTTTTCGCCCTATTCTGATCCTGAAGGGTTCACTGCCACGTACAAAGCAGGGGTTTCGAAAAGCCCTGGTGGGCGTTCAGTTGGTGTTATCCATTTTCCTCATCACCAGCACCCTGGTCATGCGTCAGCAACTGGAGTTTCTGCAAAGCAAGAACCTCGGTTACAACAAAGAGCAAATTGCTGTTATGCGAATATCGGGGCCCAGGGCGCAGTTGGCGGAGCGGGTGAAGAACGGATTCATTACCGGGGAGCAGTATAAGGCAACCCTGTTGGCCTTTCCGGAAGTGGAGAGCGTTTGCATTTCATCCCACGATTTTGGTACAGGTAGCTGGGTAGCGGTAGGTTACACCGATGAGACGGGGGTTTATCGGAACATGTCGATGAACGTGATCGACGACGATTACATTCCTTCGATGCGGATGGAGTTGGTGGCTGGCCGCAATTTTTCGGATGACATCCCGGCGGACGCACGGCGCAGCGTTATTGTAAACGAAGCCTTTGCGAAAGAGTACGGCTGGGACGACCCCATTGGCAAACGCATACCCGGGAAGAATTTTGCGGACCACGAGATTGTCGGGGTAGTGAAGGATTTTCATTTTGCCTCGCTCTATACCAAGGTAGGTCCGCTGGTGATGGTCAGGGATGCCTCGATCATCATGTCGGGTGTCCAGAACATCAACATCGACGCTTCACCGGTGCCCAAGTTGCTGGTCCGCCTCAAGGCAGGTCAGGTGGCCGAAGGAATAAAGCGGCTGCAGGAGACCTGGAAACAGATGAACGGGGAGGAGGAGTTTGTTTTCTCTTTTGTCGACGAGGTACTGAATAAGCAGTATCGGAGCGATCAGAACCTTGGCCGCATCGTTAGCATCGCCACTATCCTTGCCGTCATTATCGGAAGCCTGGGACTTTATGCGCTGGCATCACTGGCCATGCAGTCAAGGGTCAAGGAAATCGGGATCCGTAAGGTTATGGGTGCCAGCGAAAGTTCGCTGCTGGGATTGCTGTCGAAGGACTATGTGCTGTTGGTGGTCATCAGCCTCTCACTTTCGGTGCCGCTAACATTGTTCGCAATGAAAGACTGGCTCTCCAGTTTTGAATACCGAATTACCCTGGGATGGGGGGTATTTGCCCTGGCGGGAGTGATTTCACTCGGTATAGCGCTGGTTACAATTGCCTGGCAGACGTTGCGGACCGCCTCGGCACAGCCGGCCGACACGTTGAAATATGAATAAACGAGCCGATAGAGGTGATCAGGGCTTCTCCTCAGTAACCCGGTGACCGCGGGCCCGTTAGACGATTAGGACGAAATCAACACATATGTTATTTAGCTATTTCCGCACAGCCCTTCGCACGTTCCTGAAGCACAAGTCGTACACGGCGCTGAACATCATCGGCCTGTCGCTCGGGATTGTTGCCAGCCTTTTCATATGGCAATATGTCAAGTATGAACGCAGTTACGATGCGTTTCATCAGAAAGCGGGAACCATCTATCGGGTGCAGTACAACCAATATCAAGGCGGAAAGCTTCGTTTCGAATGCGCGGCGGCTGTACCCGCCGTTGGTCCTGCTTTGAAGAGCAATTTTCCGGAGGTCAGGCAGTTTACCCGACTGTTCCCGGTCAGTGGTGTCATGAGTTACAACAGCCCCGATCATGGGCTGGTAGCTTTTCTGGAGGAGAAGATGCAGATCACAGACACCGCGGTTTTTGACATTTTTGATTTTGAGCTGGTGGCGGGCGATGAAAGCAAGGCCCTGGTTGGCCCCAACAAAGCTGTCATTTCCGAGAAGGCGGCGAAAAAGTACTTCGGAGCTGCCAATCCCCTGGGTAAGACGATGCGCTGGGGTAACGGTGAAATCGACTTTGAAGTGACCGGCGTTTTTCGGGATGTGCCGGTAAATTCTCATATCAAGTTTGACTTCCTGTTCTCCTATGAAACCATGAAAGCGTTCTCCCAGGAGACAGCACACGAGACGTCGTGGGGATGGTATGACTTCAATACCTACGTGGAACTTCAGCCGGGTACGGATGTGGCCGCCCTGCAGGCAAAGTGGGACAACTGGTTGGCGGAGACCCGGAAGGAAGACTGGAAACGCTTTAATGGAAAGCAGGAGTTTATCCTGCAGCCCTTGCTGGATATCCATCTGGGGAAGGTGCTGCTTCAGGAATCGCAACCGGATGAGCGCGGCAACAGGGACTCGGTCTATGCCTTGTCTTTCATTGCCTTGTTCATACTCATTATCGCTTGGGTCAACTACATCAACCTGGCGACAGCGCGCTCGTTTGACCGCGCCAACGAGGTAGGGGTGAGGAAGGTTATGGGAGCGGTGCGCAATCAACTGGTTTACCAGTTCCTGGCCGAGTCGTTCCTGGTAAACCTCTTTGCAGCCCTTTTGTCCGTTGCGATCATCTGGATGGCCTGGCCGGCGTTCAACGAACTCACCGGCCGTAGTATACCGGCGGCCTACCTACTGCAGCCAGACTTCTGGATGAGCTTGCTGGCGCTATTCATGGTGGGTT
>JAYRXB010000171.1:0-2656 GCA_041917735.1 Cyclobacteriaceae bacterium | reverse complement strand
TCGCGGCAGTGGATCTTGACAAACATGGAATAGTTGCCAGTGGTGTAGTGGATGCTGGTTATTTCAGGAATGCTCTTGAGTTTGTCCAGCACCTGGTCATACAAAGCGCTCTTTTCCAGGTAGATACCGATGAAGGCGGTAATGTCATACCCCAGTTTTGCATAGTTGATTCGCAGCGTGGTCTTCTCCACGACGCCGGCTTCCATCAGTTTGTTCATGCGGACGTGGACGGTACCCTGGGAGACATGCACCAACCGGGCAACCTCGGTGTAGGGGCGCTTGGCGTCCTTCATCAAGGCATCCAGGATAGCCAGATCTGTAGTGTCAAATGCGTAAGGAATGGCTTTATTCTTTGTCATATTTATAAATCTAGGTCACAGAGGCATCAATATATTTAAAAGATTTGAAAAATTCTGGTTGCCTGTTGAATTGCCCCCTGATCCGGGGTTTACTTTGTTCCACCAACACACAGAAAAACTGTAGGGTGTTGAAATTGGCAGACAAGCCCTCCGATCCCGGGGGTGAGGATGTCCGGAGCCCGAAGGGGAACCCGGATACGGGATAAACGGCGGGCTGCGGTGCCGAAGCGTGGCGCAGCCCGCCGCTAACTGCCTCGTGAAGGTTCGAGCCCTTCCTCTACAGCACGATGAACGGGAGTTGCTTACGCAATTCCCGTTCTTGTTTCCGGGGCTCTTTTTTGCGCGACTTTTGTGTGCCATATTCGGGGCTATGTCAACTGCATTTCCCTGGGTCTCGCACTATCCCTATGGCGTTCCGGCTACCATCGGTCCTCTGGAGTATGAAAATGTTATCGAGTTGCTGGACGTGGCCGGCGAGAAGTTTGCCAACCGGGTCGCTTACGTCAACATGGGGCGTTCGCTCACGTTTGCCGAAGTGGATCGGCTTTCGACGCAATTTGCGGCTTATCTTCAGTTTGGGTTGGGGCTGAACAAAGGTGACCGGGTGGCCATCCAGTTGCCCAACGTACTCCAGTTCCCGATTGCGCTGTTTGGATGCTGGAAGGCCGGCCTCATCGTTGTCAACACCAACCCGCTCTACACGCCTCGGGAAATGGAACACCAGTTTTCGGATGCCGGCGTTGCAGCGATCATCATACTCGAAAATTTTGCCCAACATCTCCAGGAAATCCGGAGTCGCATTCCCGCGCGCCACAGTATCGTCACCGGCCTCGGCGACATGCTCGGCACCGTGAAAGGAGCGATCGTGAATTTTGTAGTACGGAAAGTGAAGAAGCTGGTGCCGCCTTACCAACTTCCGGGTGCCATTTCCTTCCGCCAGGCACTGCACGAGGGTAAGTCCATGCGCCTGGAGAAACCGCACGTGGATGCCGAAGACCTGGCCGTACTTCAATACACCGGGGGGACTACAGGCGTGGCCAAAGGCGCCCAGCTGTCACACCGCAACCTCGTGTCGCACAACATGATGGTCACGCATTGGTTCAGGCCCTACCTCATGGCCGGTTTCAAAGAGGATATCATGATTACGGCCATTCCCATGTACCACAGCTTTGGGCTCACCGTCAACGGTTTGTTGATGTACTCCGCGGGCGTGAAGAATGTCCTGATCACAAATCCGCGCGACATCCCTGCATTTGTACAGGAACTGAAGAAGCATCGCTTTACCATCATCACCGGCGTCAATACATTGTTCAACGCGCTCTTGCAGAATGAGGCATTTCGTGCCTGCGACTTTTCACAGTTGCATGGGGCCATTGGCGGGGCCATGGCCGTCCAGGACGCTGTTGCCAACCGGTGGGAGCAGGTGACCGGAAAACCGATCGTGGAGGGATATGGATTGAGTGAAACCTCACCCGTCTTGAGCTGCAACCCGCTCGACGGGAAGCACAAGCGGGGGACCATCGGCCTGCCCATGCCTTCGACCGAATTGGCCATCCTGGACGACGATGGAAACCGGCTGCCGCAAGGCCAGGCCGGGGAGATCTGTGCCCGCGGCCCGCAGGTGATGAGGGGCTACTGGCAGAAGGACAATGAAGGCGTCTTCTTCCAAAAGGAGTGGTTCCGGACGGGAGACATCGGCATCATGGACGCCGACGGGTTCTTCAAGATTGTTGATCGGAAGAAAGACATGATCAAGGTCTCGGGCTTCAACGTGTACCCGAACGAAATTGAAAACATCCTCGCGTCGCACCCCAAGGTGCTGGAAGTAGCCGCTATCGGCGTGGCCGATGAGAAGTCGGGAGAGGCCATCAAGGTCTTCGTCGTCAAACGGGTTGCTTCGCTGACTGAAGAGGAGCTGAAGGCATACTGCCATGAGAACCTTACCAACTATAAAGTGCCCCGGCATGTTGAGTTCAGGAAGGAACTCCCGAAGACCAACGTCGGCAAGATCCTGCGGCGAGCGCTCAAGGAGGAGCAGGCTTCCCGGGCATAATTCTTCCCGGTTGAGGTACGGCATCTCGTTTGCATATCCTTATTTTGCCTGCGCCTTTTAACAACTGATTCAAACAACCTATGAATAATCGTTTCAGCTCCCTTTTTGTCCTTGTGCTCCTGGCAACGTCGTTGGCGGCCCAGCCGGTTCTTCAGTACCCCGAAGAAAAGCACCTCGCCAATGTGCGCCAGCTCACGTTTGGCGGCGATAACGCCGAAGCCTATTGGAGTTTCGACAGTAAAAT
>JAYRXB010000170.1:0-5982 GCA_041917735.1 Cyclobacteriaceae bacterium | reverse complement strand
CCTCCACCCGGTCCACAAGACCAAGCGATACCGCGGTATTCGCATGCTCCGGATGGAAGTCCACTCCAACCCGGGTTATCCCAGGTCTTCCACGCAGGTCAAGCCCGACAGAACCTCCAATGAGGCCAAGTCCGATGATGCAAATGTTCATGCGGCGTCCATTTTGCGTGAACGAAAATCGATTGCGCCCGACTGCCACTTCTGAATTCGTGAACGTGCCTCATCCAGGGTTGATTCCGGTGCACAGAGTGAAATCCGTACGTGGCGCTTTCCGGCCTGTCCGAATACCGTGCCCGGGGTAATGAAGACATGGGTGCTGTACAGAATATCATCTACCCAGGCTTCCACATCCTGGACTTCCTTTGGCACAGCGGCCCACAGAAAAAGTCCGCGCTGGTTTTCATCGTAGCTGCAGCCCAACGTACGAAGCAGGGACTCCGCGCTGCGTCGGCGCTGGCGGTATGTGTCGTTCAACTGTTCAAACCAGGCTGGCCCCAGGCGCAAGGCTTCCACCGCTGCATGCTGGAGGCTGAGAAACATCCCGGAATCCATGTTGCTCTTTACTTTGAGAACGGCGTCAATATACTCGGGTCGGCCAGCAGCCCAACCAATGCGCCATCCTGCCATGTTGTGCGATTTGCTCAACGAATTCAGTTCCATCGCCACATCCATAGCGCCCGGCACCGCCAGGATGCTGCGCGGGCTCTCGTTGAGGATAAGGCTGTAGGGATTGTCATTGACCAGCAGGAAATGATTCTCTCGGGCCAGCTTGACAAGTGCATGAAGTTCTTCTCCCGATGCCACTCGGCCCGTAGGCATATGCGGGAAATTGACCCACATGATTCGTACGCGGGATAGATCCTCCCGCGAAAGCGCTTCCACATCAATACCCCAACCGAGCGACTCGTTCATGGCATAGGTGCGGACACTTCCGCCAGCCAGCCGGGCGGCCGATGCGTACGTGGGGTAACCGGGATCCGGAATAAGCACTTCATCTCCTTCGTTCAGGAAGGCCATGGAGATGTGAAAGATCCCCTCTTTGGAACCCATCAGCGGCAACACCTCCGAATCGGCATTCAACGCTACAGCGTAGGTATGGCGGTAAAATTCAACGATCCCCTGGCGCAGCGCAGCTATCCCCTTATAGTTTTGGTAACCGTGGTGGGAGGAATTCGTCGCAGAAGCCGCCAGGGCCTGAATGGTTTCCGGCGAAGGTGCAAGGTCGGGGCTTCCGATGCCCAGGTTGATCACCCGTGCATCCGGACGGTCCAGGCTTCTCACCTCCGCCAGCTTGCGGCTAAAGTAGTACTCTTCTACCTGTTGAATTCGTTTGGCAGGTTGGATCATTATTCAAAATTTAATGGTTGCTTTTTTGTACTCACCCAGTACGTTCAGGTTGCGGGTCTTGCGCATCACCTGCCGCATGGCTTTGTCATAATTGACACGCCGGGACCATTCAACGTCCACATGAATGGTATATTCCTGAGGACGTCCCACGATGGGTATGGATTGAATCTTGGAAAGGTTGATGCCTTCATCGCGAAAGACGACCAACACATTGGCCAGGCTTCCCGCTTCGTTGGCTACTTCAAACGAAAGCGAGGCTTTGTTACTGGCTGGAACTTCGGTGCGCGAGCGGGCAAGCACCAGGAACCGGGTAAAGTTCTTGCGGTGCGTTTCAATCCGTCGCTCGAGGATTTGCAGTCCAAATTTTTCGGCAGCCTGCGCGTTGGCGATGGCGGCCACATCGGTGAGGCGCTGGTCGCGGATGCGTTGTGCCGATAATGCCGTGTCTTCACTTTCCCGCACGGAAACATCGGGCAGTTGCTGGAGGAACTCCGTGCACTGCCGTATGGCCATCGGATGAGACTCGACTGTACGTATATCGCCGAGTTTTACGCCCGGGAGTGCAGCAAGGTGCAGGTGAATGGGGAGATACAGTTCGCCCACAATGGCAAAGTGATACTCCTGAAGCAGGAAGTAGTTGGGGAGGATACTTCCCGCGATGGAATTCTCGATGGCCATGACCGCGGAATCGGCCTTACCGTGTTTCAGCGCTTCACACAGTGCATGAAAACTCAGGCATTCCACCGTGGCAACCGGGCCGCCAAAATGGGTGAAGGCCGCCACCTCATGAAAACTGGTGGCAATTCCCTGGATGGCTACCGTGAAGCCGCGTGCCCCTTCCCGGGTGGTTTCTCTTTTCTGAATGCTATGTCCGTTCTTCTTCATGGTGATAAAACAAAAAGTCCCGCTTTCGGCGGGACTTTCTGGTGTTGCTTGTTGTGTTTGTCACGAACGATGCACGATTCCGTCAAGTCCCACAGGGGCCTGATAAAAGAAACCGTAGAAGTAAAATCGTTTCGCGATCACAGCACCAAGAAAAGAGAATTTTTTGGATTGTCCAATGTAAACCGGGGGTACTTCAGCATTATTATTTCGGAATTTGCCCATACGAACTGCCGTTAGGCGGATGCGTGCCCTGCTAACAAGTCACAGAATTCGGCATTTTGGGCCATCGGATTTGTAAGGAAAATAGTCAATGGAAGCCGACTCCGGTACCAACACCAGGTCTTACCTTTGCGCCATGAAAACGAAATTGTCATTCCTGCTCACTGTCATTCTTATTGGCTGCGGTGGGCCGTCGCAGGAGGGTCAGCAACAAGCTTCGGATGCCTACAACAGCGATCCGAACCAGGTCCTATACGACCAGGTCATGGACATTCACGACGAAGTGATGCCAAAAACGGAGGATCTGCATAACCTGAAACAAAAGCTCCAGGAGCAAATTGCCGCAACGCCGGACATGGTCGTGGAAGAGCGCCAGAAACTGGAGCAACGTATTGCCCGGCTGGATTCCGTTGACAAAATGATGATGGACTGGATGCACTACTTTACCCTGCCCGACAGCCTGTCGTCGGAGGCTAAGCGTGAGTATCTGGAATCGCAAATGGAGAAGATCAAGCAGGTCCGTGAGGCCATTCTGGAGACCATTGCCACGGAAAAAGGCTCAAACTGACCGGTGGTGATTGGTTCGCTTGGGGGTTCTTGTAGCCGCTTCATGCGGAAGGGTGCCCGGTTTTGATTTCTTCCCCGCCCGTTCGTTCTTTCTTTTTTCTTCCCGGATGTTGTAGCGGATTGCCTGCCAGTATTCCCGGCCGTAATCGACCAGTATCTCCGCCCGGGCCGGGATATCGTGTGTTGCCGTAATGAAGCAGCGCTTGCCCTTCGTGGTGTACTCTGAGTTGTTCTTCAATCCTTTTATGCGCACGATTCCTGCTGCATCATTGGCAAAGTGCGCCACAGACTTTTTTGTTCGCCAGGCATCAATTACGTATTTCAAATTGAAATAGAACACATAGCCGTTGCGGTAGTCGGGCATTTTCTCCACTTCTTTCCAGGTCATGATCTCACCCTTGTACTCGACAATTCGTGCACCTTTCTTGATCGGAACTTTCGTGAACAGTCCACGACCTGCACCCGGCAGAAGGGACTTCTTGACAAACAAATGTTTTTCCAGCAGCGCCATGACTCTTATTAAAAAAGGCGCAAGGTAGACCGTAGGACGCGGTTATGGAAATATTTCTTTCGGTACTACTTCACCAACACCAGGTGGCTGGCAACCAGTGCATGAAGGTCGCTATCGTCCACCATCTTTTTCTCGTCCGCTACCAGCAGGAAATGTTCATACAGGTTATTCAGTTCCTGGCCTTCGGCCTTGTGGCCCAGCAGTTCCAGGCGATGTTTCAGGGCAGCTCGCCCGCTACGGGCCGTCAAGACAATAGACGATGAAGGCACACCTACATCGGCTGGGTTGATGATCTCATAGTTCTCGGCATGTTTCAGGAACCCATCCTGGTGAATGCCCGAAGAATGCGCAAAGGCGTTCCGTCCTACGATGGCCTTGTTGGGCTGCACCGGCATGCGCATCATTTCGCTTACCATCAGGCTGATGTCGAAGATCCGCTCCGACTTGATGTCGGTATGAAGCCCAAGGTCTTTGTGGGTCTGCAAGGTCATGGCAACCTCCTCCAGCGAAGTATTGCCAGCGCGTTCGCCGATTCCATTGATCGTCACCTCGGCCTGGCGTGCGCCATTCAGGATACCCGAGATGGTATTTGCCGTTGCCATCCCGAGGTCATTGTGGCAATGGACAGAAACCACCGCCTTGTGAATGTTGCTGACGTGCTCAAACAGGTATTGGATGCGCTTCCCGTACAAATGCGGAAGGCAATAGCCCGTCGTATCCGGAATATTGACCACATCTGCGCCAGCAGCAATTACCGCTTCAATCATCCGGGCCAGAAACTCAAGGTCTGCACGACCCGCATCTTCGGCATAAAACTCAACCTCGTAGTTTTTTTGCTTGGCATACGTAACCGCCCATACACCCTGCTCCAATACTTGCTCGCGGGTGGACTTGAACTTATGCTTGATATGCACGTCGGATGAGCCAATCCCGGTATGAATGCGTCCGTGCCTGGCATGAATCAACGCTTCGGCCGCTACATCAATATCATCTTTCTTGGCCCGTGTGAGCCCGCACACCGTGGTGTTTTTCACGGCCTTTGAAATCTCGACCACCGACAGGAAGTCGCCGGGGCTTGAAATCGGGAAGCCCGCTTCAATCACATCCACGCCGAGGGCCTCGAGCTCCCGGGCGATGACGACTTTTTCTTCGGTCTTCAACTGGCATCCTGGCACTTGCTCGCCATCGCGGAGTGTGGTGTCGAAAATCTGGACTTTCTGGCTCATGGGCATGGAGATTTATTCTTCTGACTATTAATGAGAAGTGCTTACTTCAGCGTGCGTCAATTGTCTTAGTACCTGGTCACCCATGGCGCGTGTGTTGAGCAAACGTTCCCGGGGAGTTGCTTGATCGGCGATGTCGGCCGTGCGGTAGCCAGCCTTCAGCACGTCTCGCACCGCCCCGACAACGGCTTCCGCCTCGGCCTTCCAGCCGAAGGATATTTCCAACATCAGGGCCACCGAGAGTATGGAAGCGAGCGGATTGGCGATGCCTCTGCCGGTGATGTCGTGGGCGCTGCCGTGGATGGGCTCGTACAACCCGGTTGAATCGCCGACCGATGCGGAGGCAAGCATTCCCATGGAACCGGCAATCTGGGAAGCTTCGTCTGTTAGGATATCGCCGAACAGGTTTCCGGTCAATACGACATCGTACTTGCGTGGCTGCTGGATCAGCTTCATTGCCATGGCATCTACGAACTCATGTTCCAGCACTACGTCGGGATACTGCTTCCCGACTTCCTGGACCACACGACGCCACAGGCGCGAGCTTTCGAGCACATTCGCCTTGTCAACGGAAGTCACCTTTTGCCTGCGTGCGTGTGCAGCCTGGAACGCCTTGTGCGCGATCCGCTCCACTTCATAGGCGTGGTAGATCATGAGGTCGAAGGCAGTCTGGCCTTCGTTCTTCTTACCTTTTTCACCAAAGTACACGTCGCCGGTGAGTTCACGGAAGAACAGGATATCGGCACCACGGAGGATTTCCGGTTTGATGCTGGATGCGCCGAGGAGTTCATCAAACAGGCGTATCGGGCGCAGGTTGGCATAGAGGCCCAGCTCCTTGCGCATTTTCAACAACCCTTGCTCGGGACGCACAGGCAGGGAGGGATCGTTATCGTATTTGGGATGCCCCACGGCACCGAACAGAATGGCATCGGCGGCGCGGAGTTTTTCGAGTGTATCATCCGGAAGCGCAGAACCGGTTTTCTCGATCGCTTCATGGCCGATCACGCCTTCGCCGAATTTGAATTCGTGACCAAACTGCCGGCCAATTTCTTCGAGCACACGCTTTCCTTCCGCTGTCACTTCGCGTCCGATGCCGTCGCCCGGGAGTATGATGATGTTCTTTTTCATGGAAGTGGCGCCACACGTTGGCGAGCGTTGTCAAAGGCACGGATTTCGTTGCGCAAGCTGAGGAGGTAGTCAATATCATCCTGTCCGTGAATCAGGCTGGCT